>NZ_JAKUXJ010000009.1:0-3009 GCF_026782895.1 Streptococcus mitis | reverse complement strand
GCTAAAGACTTAGCCAAGGATAAGATTGACGCTATTGAAAATCTCTTGTCAAAGAAAACTCAAGAGACACATGCTCTAGTTGCGAAGAAAGAAAATGTCGCTCCTCGTGACCAAGAATTTTATGATAAAGCATATAATTTATTGGCCGAGGCTCATAAAGCCTTGTCTGAAAATAAAGGTCGCGTTTCTGATTTCCAAGCCTTAGACAAATTAGCAGAACGCTTGAATGATGAATCTTCTAATAAAGGAAAATTGGTAGATGATTTATTGGCATTCCTAGCACCAATTACCCATCCTGAGCGACTTGGAAAACCAAATTCTCAAATTGAATATACCGAAAACGAAGTTCGTATTGCTCAATTAGCTGATAAGTATACAACGTCAGATGGTTACATTTTTGACGAACATGATATTATCAGTGATGAAGGAGATGCCTATGTAACTCCTCATATGGGCCATAGTCACTGGATTGGAAAAGACAGCCTTTCTGATAAGGAAAAAGCTGCGGCTCAATCTTATACTAAAGAAAAAGGAATTTTACCTCCGTCAGCAGACGCAGATGCTCAAGCAAATCCAACTGGAGATAGTGCAGCGGCTATTTACAATCGTGTGAAAGGTGAGAAACGAATTCCACTCGTTCGACTTCCATACATGGTCGAGCATACAGTAGAAGTTAAAAATGGTAATTTAATCATTCCTCATAAGGATCATTACCATAACATTAAATTTGCTTGGTTTGATGATCACTCATACAAAGCTCCAAATGGCTATACCTTGGAAGACTTATTTGCGACGATTAAGTACTATGTTGAACATCCTGATGAACGTCCACATTCTAATGACGGATGGGGAAATGCCAGCGAGCATGTCTTAGGTAAGAAAGACCACAGTGAAGATCCCAAAAAGAACTTCAAAGCGGATGAAGAACCAGTAGAGGAAACACCTGCTGAGCCAGAAGTCCCTCAAGTAGAGACTGAAAAAGTAGAAGCCAAGCTCAAAGAAGCAGAAGCTTTACTTGCTAAAGTAACGGATGCTAGTCTGAAAGGCAATGCGACAGAAACCCTAGCTGGTTTACGAAATAATTTGAGTCTCCAAACCATGGATAATAATGGTATCATGGCAGAAGCAGAAAAATTACTTGCGTTGTTAAAGGGTAGTAATCCTTCACCTGTAAATAAGGAAAAAACAAACTAATGAAAAATGGGAGTCTCGATAAAGAGGCTTTCATTTTTATTATGTATATACGAAAAATTCTTGACAAGCAGTACTAAAAGGAGTAAACTATTAACTAGTTAATTAACTGGTTTATTGTTTTATAGTGAATCAAATAGAGTTAAGAAAAGAGGAGATTATGAAAATCAATAAAAAATATCTAGCTGGATCAGCAGCAGCACTTGTTTTAAGTGTCTGTGCTTATGAACTAGGTTTGCATCAAGCTCAAACTGTAAAAGAAAATAACCGTGTTTCATATATAGATGGTAAACAACCAAGCCAAAAGGCAGAGAACTTGACACCTGATGAAGTCAGTAAAAAAGAAGGTATAAATGCCGAACAAATCGTTATCAAGATTACGGACCAAGGTTATGTGACTTCTCATGGAGACCATTATCATTACTATAATGGCAAGGTTCCTTATGATGCCATCATCAGTGAAGAACTGCTGATGAAAGATCCAAATTATCAGTTGAAGGATGCAGACATTGTCAATGAAATCAAGGGTGGTTATGTGATTAAGGTAGACGGGAAATACTATGTTTACCTTAAAGATGCGGCTCATGCGGACAATATTCGTACAAAAGAAGAGATTAAACGTCAGAAGCAGGAACATAGTCATAATCATGGAGGCGGTTCTAACGATCAGGCGGTAGTTGCTGCCAGAGCTCAAGGACGCTATACAACGGATGATGGTTATATCTTTAATGCCTCTGATATCATTGAGGACACGGGTGATGCCTATATCGTTCCTCATGGCAATCACTTCCACTATATTCCGAAGAGTGATTTGTCTGCGAGTGAATTAGCTGCTGCCCAAGCCTTCTTATCTGGGAAAGGCGGCCAATTAAGTACGGTTGAATACCGTTCAATCAGGGGAGAAACAAGATCTACTCTAAGAACGAGTCAATCTGAAACTCCTCAAAATCCTGCAACAGCTCCGGAGAGCCCAAATGAAGATTTAGCTAGTCTTCTTCAAGAATTGTACGCTTTGCCACTTAGCCAACGTCATGTGGAGTCTGATGGATTGGTATTTGACCCAGCACAGATTACAAAACGTACTGCCAATGGGGTCGCAGTCCCTCACGGGGATCATTTCCATTTCATTCCTTATTCGCAAATGTCTGCTTTGGAAGAAAAATTGGCTCGAAATCTGCCAATTGGAGGTCAGCCAATTCAAAGTCATACCGATAATCCGAAACCAATCAGTTCTGAGAAACTAAGTTCAACACCAAGTTCAACCATTAAACCAAACTTTAATCTCAATACGCCGGCACCGAATCGAGCAACTGGAGGTGCCTATACAACGGATGATGGGTATGTCTTTAGTCCGACAGATGTGATTGAAGATACAGGTGACGCTTTTGTTGTACCGCACGGCAATCATTTCCACTATATACCTAAGAGTGATTTGTCTGCAGGAGAATTGGCTGCTGCCCAAGCTTATTGGAATGGAAAACAGTCTCATTCTGCTACAAGTTCAAGTAAACCAAGTAGTGATAATGCTAAACCAGTCCAACCAAGTTTGACAGAGACTCCAAACCTGACTGTCACCCCAACATATCATCAAAATCAAGGGGAAGATATCCCAACACTTTTAAGTGAATTGTATGCCAAACCTTTATCAGAACGCCATGTAGAATCTGATGGATTAGTCTTTGATCCGGCACAAATCATCAAACGTACAGCTAACGGTGTAGCAGTGCCTCACGGAGACCATTATCACTTTATCCCTTACTCCCAAATGTCCCCTTTGGAAGAAAAATTAGCTCGTATGATAGCTGTTAAGGGACAAAA
>NZ_JAKUXJ010000008.1:49681-50169 GCF_026782895.1 Streptococcus mitis | reverse complement strand
GGTCAGCGGTTCGATCCCGTTAACTCCCATTTAAGCGGGTGTAGTTTAGTGGTAAAACTACAGCCTTCCAAGCTGTTGTCGCGAGTTCGATTCTCGTCACCCGCTTTGAACTTTGTTCAAATTACATTACCAAGTTTTTAACTTGGGCGCGTAGCTCAGGTGGTTAGAGCGCACGCCTGATAAGCGTGAGGTCGGTGGTTCGAGTCCACTCGTGCCCATAAAGTTTGGTCCGTTGGTCAAGGGGTTAAGACACCGCCTTTTCACGGCGGTAACACGGGTTCGAATCCCGTACGGACTATTTTGGAGGATTACCCAAGTCCGGCTGAAGGGAACGGTCTTGAAAACCGTCAGGCGTGTAAAAGCGTGCGTGGGTTCGAATCCCACATCCTCCTTTTGTATTAACGCGGGATGGAGCAGCTCGGTAGCTCGTCGGGCTCATAACCCGAAGGTCGTAGGTTCAAATCCTGCTCCCGCNNTAAGGCTCGGTA
>NZ_JAKUXJ010000008.1:0-49347 GCF_026782895.1 Streptococcus mitis | reverse complement strand
GGGTATAGCCAAGCGGTAAGGCAAGGGACTTTGACTCCCTCATGCGTTGGTTCGAATCCAGCTACCCCAGTTACTATTTGCCGGCGTGGCGGAATTGGCAGACGCGCTGGACTCAAAATCCAGTGTCCGCAAGGACGTGCCGGTTCGACCCCGGCCGCCGGTATAGTATAGAGTTAAGGAACGTGGTAAATCTTCGTTCCTTTTTATATTACTTTTGCTATAATAATAGTTATTCAAATTTTATTTAGATTATGAAAGTGTAGGGAAGTATGTCTCGTTCTATCGATTTATTAAAACATCGGTATTTGAAAAATATTAAAGAAAATCCTGAATTGTTTCTCGGGATTGAGCTGGAATATCCTGTTATAAACTTGGAAGGGTATGCTACAGATGTTGAAGTTATCAAACACTTATTCCGATATTTAGTTTCTGCTTTGGATTTTTCTATCGAAAAGGTAGATGATTTTGGGACTCCTATTCAGTTAGTGGACCCAGTAAGTCAGGATGCTATTTTATTTGAAGTTTCCTATACCACGATAGAGTTTGCATTTGGTAAGGTTGAAACGATACAAGAGGTTGAAGAACGTTTTAGTATTTATATGGAAGCAATCCAGAAGAAGTTAGCTGAATCAAATCATGCTATTGTTGGCTGTGGTATTCATCCCAACTGGGATAAAAATGAGAATTGTCCCGTGGCTTACCCACGCTATCAGATGTTGATGGACTATTTGAATTTGAGCAGAAATGTTACTAAATCAAACTTACATCAATTCCCTGAATACGGAGCGTTCATTTGTGGGAGTCAGGTTCAGTTGGATGTTTCAAAGTCTAACTACTTACGAGTGATTAATGCTTTTACCCAAATTGAAGCAGTTAAGGCTTATTTATTTGCCAATTCTGAGTTTTTAGGTGCGGATTGGAATACGAAAATTTCAAGAGATATTTTCTGGGAAGAATCGATGCATGGTATCTATCCAGAAAACGTCGGGGTCAATGCTAGACTCTTTAAAGATGAGGATGATTTTTTTGATTATCTAGATCATTCTGCAATTTTTACTGCGGAACGTGATGGGCAAACCTATTATTTTTATCCGATTCAGACAAGGGACTATTTAGTTACACCTGAAATTCAAGCATTTGATCTTAATGGGGATGTGCTTCTTATTTACCCTCAAGAGAAGGATTTTGAAACTCATCGTAGTTACCAGTACCAGGACTTAACGACTCGAGGAACAGTTGAATTTCGTAGTGTGTGTACTCAGCCTCTCGATAGAACCTTTGCTTCAGCAGCTTTTCACTTGGGATTGTTGGTTAATTTAGATAAGTTAGAAGCTTATTTAGAAACAGCACCTTTCTTTAAAGAATTTGGGAGAGATTATAAGTTTTTAAGACGACAATTTTCTAAGAAGAAGCTTACAGATGAGGAAGAAACTGCGATTATTGAAATATCCAACGACTTACTACTGCTAGCTGAGGAAGGACTGGAGATGAGAAATAAGCAAGAAATGACCTACTTACAGCCTTTGAAAGAAGAATTGAGCCTATAATTTCTCTTGTAAAAGGAGAATTTTCTGAAAAATCATGATATAATGGATGAGACTATAGATAAAGGATAGAGAGTAATGACATTAGTTTATCAATCAACGCGTGATGCCAACAATACAGTAACTGCTAGCCAAGCAATTTTGCAAGGTTTGGCAACGGACGGTGGTTTATTTACACCGGTTACTTATCCAAAGGTAGATTTGGACTTTGACAAATTGAAAGATGCATCTTATCAGGAAGTTGCTAAGTTAGTTTTGTCAGCATTTTTAGATGACTTTACAGCTGAGGAGTTGGACTACTGTATCAACAATGCTTACGATAGCAAATTTGATACTCCAGCTATCGCACCATTAGTGAAATTAGACGGGCAATATAACTTGGAACTTTTCCATGGTTCAACAATTGCTTTTAAGGATATGGCCTTGTCTATTTTGCCATACTTTATGACAACAGCTGCTAAGAAACATGGCTTGGAGAACAAAATTGTCATTTTGACAGCGACATCTGGTGATACTGGAAAAGCTGCTATGGCAGGATTTGCAGATGTACCTGGTACTGAGATTATTGTCTTTTATCCAAAGGATGGTGTCAGCAAGGTACAAGAGTTGCAAATGACCACTCAGACTGGCGACAATACTCATGTTATCGCTATTGATGGTAACTTTGATGATGCCCAAACAAATGTGAAGCATATGTTTAACGATGTGGCTCTTCGTGAAAGATTAGCGGCCAACAAGTTGCAATTTTCATCTGCAAACTCTATGAACATTGGTCGTTTGGTACCACAGATTGTTTATTATGTTTATGCCTATGCTCAGTTGGTTAAGACTGGTGAGATTGTGGCTGGTGATAAGGTCAACTTCACAGTACCAACAGGAAACTTTGGAAATATCTTGGCTGCCTTTTATGCTAAGCAAATTGGTTTGCCAGTTGGCAAATTAATCTGTGCTTCAAATGACAACAATGTCTTGACAGACTTCTTCAAGACACGTGTTTACGACAAGAAGCGTGAGTTTAAGGTAACAACTAGTCCATCTATGGATATTTTGGTATCTTCAAACTTGGAGCGCTTGATTTTCCATCTTTTGGGTAATGATGCGGTTAAGACAGCTGAACTCATGAATGCCTTGAACACGCAAGGACAATATGAGTTGACAGATTTTGATGCAGAGATTCTTGATCTCTTTGCGGCTGAATATGCGACTGAGGAAGAAACGGCAGCAGAAATCAAACGTGTTTATGAGTCAGATTCTTATATCGAGGATCCACATACGGCGGTTGCCTCAGCAGTTTATAAAAAATACCAAGCTGCTACTGGGGATGCGACTAAGACAGTGATTGCTTCAACAGCTAGTCCATACAAGTTCCCAGTGGTTGCAGTAGAAGCTGTAACTGGAAAATCAGGGCTTGGCGACTTTGAAGCCTTGGCTCAATTACATGATATTTCAGGAGTGGCAGTGCCGCCAGCAGTTGATGGGCTTGAAACAGCTCCTGTTCGTCACAAGACAACAGTGGCAGCTACTGACATGCAAGCAGCGGTTGAGGCTTATCTAGGACTTTAAGACAGAGGGAGTAAACTCGGTTGGGAAACCAACTGAGTTTCTTTTCATCAGGAGGAAGGATTGTTTAAGAAAAATAAAGATATTCTTAATATTGCATTGCCAGCTATGGGTGAAAACTTTTTGCAGATGCTCATGGGGATGGTGGATAGTTACTTGGTAGCCCACTTGGGCTTGATAGCTATTTCGGGTGTATCAGTAGCTGGCAATATTATCACGATTTATCAGGCGATTTTCATAGCTCTGGGAGCTGCTATTTCCAGTGTTATTTCAAAGAGTTTAGGGGAGAAGAATCAGTCTAAGCTAGCCTACAATGTGACTGAGGCGTTGAAGATTACCTTACTATTAAGTTTCCTTTTAGGATTTTTGTCCATTTTCGCTGGGAAAGAGATGATAGGACTTTTGGGGACGGAGAGAGATGTAGCTGAGAGTGGTGGACTCTACCTATCCTTGGTGGGCGGATCGATTGTTCTTTTGGGCTTGATGACCAGTCTGGGTGCCTTGATTCGTGCAACGCATAATCCACGTTTGCCCCTCTATGTGAGTCTTTTATCCAATGCCTTGAATATTCTTTTTTCAAGTCTAGCTATTTTTGTTCTGGATATGGGGATAGCTGGTGTTGCTTGGGGGACAATTCTGTCTCGTTTGGTAGGTCTTGTGATTTTATGGTCGCAATTAAAGTTGCCTTTTGAGAAACCGACTTTTGGTTTAGATAAGGAACTATTGATCTTAGCTTTGCCAGCAGCTGGAGAGCGGCTTATGATGCGAGCTGGTGATGTTGTTATCATTGCCTTGGTCGTTTCTTTTGGAACGGAAGCAGTAGCTGGAAATGCAATCGGAGAAGTCTTGACCCAGTTTAACTATATGCCTGCTTTTGGAGTTGCTACAGCAACGGTCATGCTGGTAGCTCGAGCAGTTGGAGAGGATAATTGGAAAAGAGTAGCTAGTTTGAGCAAGCAAACCTTTTGGCTTTCTCTGGTCCTCATGTTACCCTTGACCTTCAGTATCTATGCTTTGGGTATACCACTGACTCATCTCTATACGACTGATTCTCTAGCGGTGGAGGCTAGTGTTCTAGTGACACTTTTTTCACTACTTGGTACTCCTATGACGATAGGAACAGTCATCTATACAGCAGTCTGGCAGGGTTTGGGCAATGCTCGGCTTCCCTTTTATGCGACAAGTATAGGAATGTGGTGTATCCGCATTGGAACAGGATATCTGATGGGGATTGTGCTTGGTTGGGGCTTGCCTGGTATTTGGGCCGGAACCCTTTTGGATAATGGTTTTCGTTGGTTATTTCTACGTTACCGTTACCAGCGTTATATGAGCTTGAAAGGATAGGAAATGCAAAAAACAGCTTTTATTTGGGATTTAGACGGGACTTTATTGGACTCTTATGAAGCGATTTTATCAGGGATTGAGGAGACCTATGCTCAATTTTCTATTCCTTATGATAAGGAGAAGGTGAGAGAGTTTATTCTCAAGTTTTCTGTGCAGGATTTGCTGGAGAAAGTTGCGGAAGAGAGAAAACTGGATGTGGAAGTACTAAATCAGGTGCGTGCCCAGAGTCTGGCTGAAAAAAATGCCCAGGTAGTTTTGATGCCAGGTTCGCGTGATGTGCTAGCTTGGGCAGAGGAATCAGGAATTCAGCAGTTTGTTTACACTCATAAGGGAGACAATGCTCTTACCATTCTCAGAGATTTGGATTTGGAATCTTATTTTACAGAGATTTTAACAAGTCAGAGTGGCTTTGCGCGTAAACCTAGTTCAGAAGCGGCTACCTATCTGATAGACAAGCATCAGTTGAATCCTGACAATACTTATTATATAGGGGATCGGACTCTGGATGTGGAATTTGCCCAGAATAGTGGGATTCAAAGCCTCAACTTTTTAGAGTCGACTTATGAAGGTAATCACAGGATTCAAGCGTTAGCAGATATTTCCCGTATTTTTGAGGCTGAGCAATAAAAAGATTGTGTCAGTTTTGTGACAGAGACCTAACAAACTATTTCAAGTAACTGAGTTTGTTACAAGGAATAGACAGTTCTATTAAATAGGCCCGAAAGGGCTTTTTTTCTGCATTTTTTGTGTTATGATAGACAGGTACTCATTTGAAAGGAATTTGAAAGAATGAAGAAAAGAATATTATTAGCCTCAACAGTAGCCTTATCATTTGCCCCAGTATTGGCAACCCAAGCAGAAGAAGTTCTTTGGACTGCACGTAGTGTTGAGCAAATCCAAAACGATTTGACTAAAACGGACAACAAAACAAGTTATACCGTTCAGTATGGTGATACCTTGAGCACCATTGCAGAAGCCTTGGGTGTAGATGTCACAGTTCTTGCGAATTTGAATAAAATCACGAATATGGACTTGATTTTCCCAGAAACTGTTTTGACAACGACTGTCAATGAAGCAGAAGAAGTAACGGAAGTTGAAATCCAAACACCTCAAGCAGCTTCTAGTGAAGAAGTGACAACTGCGACAGCAGATTTGACAACCAATCAAGTGACGGTTGATGATCAAACTGTTCAGGTTGCAGACCTTTCTCAACCGATTGCAGAAGCGCCAAAAGAGGTAGAAACTACAAGTACAAAAGAAGTAGCAACAAATTCAGAAGTTGCAGAGACAGTTGCTACTGCAGAAGAAGTGGCACCATCTACAAATACTTCAACGTCAGAGGAGCAAGCAGCCGAAACAAGTAGTGCAGTTGCAGAAGCAGCTCCTCAGGCAACGACTCCAGCTGAGAAAGATGAAACACAAGCAAGCACTCAAACTGAATCAGCAGTGGAAGCAACCACAATACCAGTAGAAGAAAAAGCACCTGAAACAACTGCAACAAGTTCAGAAGAAGCAAAAGAAGTAGCATCATCAAGTGAAGCTACAGCAGCAGTTTCGACTTATCAACCAGAAGAGGCGAAAACAGTTTCAACAACTTACGCGGCTCCAGCTGCGCCCGATTACGCTGGACTGGCAGTAGCGAAATCTGAAAATGCTGGCCTTCAACCACAAACAGCTGCCTTTAAAGAAGAAATCGCCAACTTGTTTGGCATCACATCCTTTAGTGGTTACCGTCCAGGAGACAGTGGAGATCACGGAAAAGGTTTGGCTATCGACTTTATGGTACCAGAAAGTTCAGAACTAGGGGATAAGATTGCGGAATACGCTATTCAAAACATGGCCAGCCGTGGAATTAGTTACATTATTTGGAAACAACGTTTCTATGCTCCATTCGATAGCAAATATGGGCCAGCTAATACTTGGAACCCAATGCCAGACCGTGGTAGCGTGACAGAAAATCACTATGATCACGTTCACGTTTCAATGAATGGATAAACCAGACTTGGTAATATCATTTTGACGAATGAGATCTAGCTTTCATGATTGGAAGTAAGTCTCGTTCGTTTTTCTTTGTCATACTCTTCGAAAGTCTCTTCAAACCACGTCAGTTTCGCCTTGCCGTACTCAAGTATAGCCTGCGGCTAGCTTCCTAGTTTGCTCTTTGATTTTCATTGAGTATCAATATGAATGGAGAATGGGAAGTTAGCATTTTGTAATGAGTTAAGCAAAATTCTTGCAATCTATTTTACTTTATATTAGAGTTGATTAGTCAACTATTGATAAATCAAGAAAAAAGAGGAAGAAATGCTAGAGATTCAAGATCTACTTTATCAACTCCGCTTGTCTGAGCAAGCGAGTACGCAATTGTTTGAAAAAAGACTTGGGATTAGTTTGACACGGTATCAGATGTTACTTTTTTTGCTGGAGAATTCTCCCTGTAATCAGATGGCGGTTCAGGAGCGTTTGAAGATTGATCAGGCTGCTTTGACACGGCATTTCAAGATTTTAGAAAAGGAAGGTTTAGTGGAGCGTCATCGCAATCCTGAAAATCAGCGAGAAGTGTTGGTAGAGGCTACGAAGTATGCGAAGAATCGGTTAGTAGTGAATCCCCCTCTGCAGCACATCAGGGTTAAGGAAGAGATGGAAAGTATCTTAACAGAGTCTGAAAGAACAGAACTCAGCCGTTTATTAAACAAATTAGTTTTGGGTATTGAAAATATAGAAATTTAAGGAGAAGTAGATGTCAACTATTACAATCATTTTAGCAACGATTGTTGCTTTGGAGCATTTTTACATTTTTTATTTGGAAAGTATTGCAACGCAATCAGATGCAACTAGTCGTGTCTTTAACATGGAAAAGGAAGAATTGGCTCGTCCGTCAGTAAGTTCATTATTTAAAAATCAAGGGATTTATAATGCTTTGCTAGGAGTCTTTCTCTTGTATGGGATTTATTTTTCACAGAATTTAGAAATTGTGACTATTTTTGTTTTATTTGTGATTGGTGCTGCGGCTTATAGCTCTCTCACAGCGGATAAGAAAATTATTTTAAAGCAAGGTGGACCAGCTATTTTGGCCTTGATCAGTATTTTACTCTTTAAATAAACTTTAATGCCGGTCTGATACTCTCTAGTCCTTTTCACTCCAGAATAAGGGAAATATGTTATACTTGTTTTTAAGAAAAGAATTTCATGGAATCTTTTGTAAGGAGTTAGAAATGAAAGTATTAGTGACAGGTTTTGAGCCCTTTGGAGGGGAAAAGGTCAATCCAGCTTTGGAGGCCATTAAAGGTTTACCAGCTGAAATCCATGGTACTGAGGTCCGTTGGTTAGAAGTGCCAACAGTCTTTCACAAATCGGCTCAAGTATTGGAAGAAGAGATGAACCGCTATCAACCTGACTTTGTCCTTTGTATCGGCCAAGCAGGTGGAAGAACCAGCTTGACACCTGAGCGAGTAGCCATTAATCAAGACGATGCACGCATTCCTGATAACGAAGGTAATCAGCCGATTGACCTTCCCATTCGAGCGGATGGTGCTTCGGCCTACTTTAGTAGTCTGCCGATTAAAGCGATGGTCCAAGCTATAAAAAAAGAGGGCTTGCCGGCCTCTGTTTCAAATACGGCAGGGACTTTTGTCTGCAATCATTTGATGTATCAGGCTCTCTATTTGGTAGAAAAGAAATTTCCACATGTTAAGGCAGGTTTTATGCACATTCCTTATATGATGGAACAGGTGGTGAATCGACCGACTACTCCAGCTATGAGTTTAGTGGATATTAGGCGAGGGATAGAAGCGGCAATCGGGGCTATTATAGAACATGGAGATCAGGATCTCAAGTTGGTAGGTGGAGAAACTCATTGATAGAAAAAAGCTTGAGGGGCCACCTTCAAGCTTTTGGACGTTTTCGAGCCAGTACTGCTCGGTAAAAAATCATTTTATTGATTTTAATGTAGGGTAGGAGTGAAAAACTAGCAATTCCAAAGGTAATCCAATTGAGGAAGTACCAAGGAAGGAGTTGTAAGTCTAGTACAAAACGCTGAAACTTATAGCCTTTCATCAGGAAACGGCTGGTTTTAAGGATTTGCCCTGGTTTAGCTTGGCCCAAGTCTAGGGTGTCACAGAGGAGAAATTCTACCTGCGAATAGGCATAGTATTGTGGAATATAGAGACTATTTCCGACAATCATCAAGAGGATACTTGCTAGAAAGTAAAGACCAAAGGTCATGAGGAAACGCTCAGTTTCAATTGACGTGAGATCCAGATTGGGAAACTCAGGATGAAGAACTACGAATTTCTTTGCTAGAAAGCTACTGTAAAAAAGAAAGTAAATTCCAAGCAAACTAGGAATACTCCATAAGAAGAGATAGAAACGTTTGAGGAGAAGAGTCAAAAAGGTTTGTGAAAAGTGCTCTTCTTTAAATAGAGTGAGACTATTTTTGACGGATAGTTCTGTATCAGGATTCTTGATGAGTTTCAGTGTTGTATAGACTGAACTGGTTAGAAGTATTGTTCCGATAAAGGAGACTAATAGAGGAAAAAGGTAGGCTTGGAATACATGACCAAACACGCTTAAAAAGGGTTGTTCTAAAACACTCTCGTTGATGCGCTCTAAGGGATTGAGGAAGCCAGACAAGATGACCAGCATGCTAGGTAAGAGATAGACGAGAAAGAGGCGGGGATTTTCAGCCTGAAATTGTCTGGTCTGCAGACGAACAGTTTTTAAATCAATTTTTCGGTATTTCATTCTCTCATTATACCATAGTTCGTGACAGTTCCTACTTTTTTTGATAAAATCATACAGTATGCCCTTGGGCACAAAGTATGAACTGGGACTGTCTTTCCCAGCTTCGGAGGTAAAAAATGTCAGATTCACCAATCAAATATCGTTTGATTAAGAAAGAAAAACACACGGGAGCTCGTCTGGGAGAAATCATCACACCCCATGGTACCTTCCCAACACCTATGTTTATGCCAGTTGGGACACAAGCCACTGTCAAAACTCAGTCGCCTGAAGAATTGAAGGAAATGGGGTCGGGAATTATCCTGTCAAACACCTATCATCTCTGGCTTCGTCCTGGAGATGAACTCATTGCACGCGCAGGCGGTCTCCATAAGTTCATGAATTGGGACCAGCCTATTTTGACAGATAGTGGTGGTTTTCAGGTTTATTCCTTAGCAGATAGTCGCAATATCACAGAAGAAGGGGTAACTTTTAAAAACCATCTCAATGGTTCTAAGATGTTCTTGTCCCCAGAAAAAGCCATCTCTATTCAGAACAATCTGGGTTCAGATATCATGATGTCCTTTGACGAATGTCCCCAGTTTTATCAACCATACGACTACGTTAAGAAATCAATCGAGCGTACCAGTCGTTGGGCTGAGCGTGGTTTGAAGGCTCACCGTCGTCCGCATGACCAAGGGTTATTTGGGATTGTGCAGGGGGCTGGATTTGAAGACCTTCGTCGACAATCGGCTCATGACCTTGTCAGCATGGACTTCCCAGGCTACTCTATCGGTGGTTTGGCAGTGGGAGAAACCCACGAAGAGATGAATGCTGTCTTGGACTTCACAACCCAACTGCTTCCTGAAAATAAACCTCGTTATCTGATGGGTGTGGGAGCGCCAGATAGCTTGATTGATGGGGTGATTCGTGGGGTGGATATGTTTGATTGTGTCTTGCCGACTCGTATCGCTCGTAATGGGACTTGTATGACCAGTCAAGGTCGTTTGGTTGTAAAAAATGCTCAGTTTGCTGAGGACTTTACGCCACTGGATCCTGAGTGTGATTGCTACACATGTAAGAACTATACACGCGCTTATCTTCGTCACCTGCTCAAGGCTGATGAAACCTTTGGTATCCGCTTGACTAGCTACCACAATCTTTACTTCTTGCTTAACCTGATGAAGCAAGTGCGACAAGCCATCATGGATGACAATCTCTTGGAATTCCGTGAGTATTTTATTGAAAAATATGGCTATAATAAATCAGGCCGTAATTTTTAAACTGGAATAGATATAAGCTAAAAATCCTAAGTTTTCTCTTGGGATTTTTCTTCTTTTTTTGATAGAATAAAGTGTATAATGAAAGGGAGAATAAACTCGTATGCGTATTAAATGGTTTTCCTTGATTAGGATTACAGGTTTACTTTTGGTACTCTTGTATCATTTCTTTCAGACGATCTTTCCTGGAGGATTTTTCGGGGTAGATGTCTTTTTTACATTTTCAGGTTTCCTGATTACAGCTCTACTTATCGAAGAATTTTCTAAAAGTCATGAAATTGATTTGGTTGGATTTTTTAGGAGACGCTTTTATCGTATCGTGCCACCTGTGGTTTTGATGGTCTTGGTGACCATGCCCTTTACCTTTCTAGTTCGCCAAGATTATGTGGCTGGAATTGGGGGTCAGATTGCGGGTGTTTTAGGCTTCATGACCAACTTCTATGAGCTCCTAACAGGTGGGAGTTATGAATCTCAGTTCATTCCACATTTGTTTGTTCATAATTGGAGCTTGGCCGTTGAGGTTCACTACTATATTCTTTGGGGATTGGCAGTTTGGTTCTTATCCAAACAGGCTAAATCAAATGGTCAGTTGAAGGGGATGGTCTTTCTCTTGTCTGCTGCTGCCTTCTTGATCAGCTTCTTCTCTATGTTTATTGGTAGTTTTCTAGTAACTTCTTATTCCTCTGTTTACTTCTCCAGTTTAACTCATGTCTATCCATTCTTTTTGGGAAGTGTGTTAGCAACTATCGTAGGCGTTCGTCAGACGACTTCCCTAGTTAAGCAATTGGATAAAATCTGGGATTTACGCAAGACCCTTTTAGTTTTTGGAGGAGGTTTTGGCTTCTTACTCATTTTGACCTTCTTTGTCAAATTTACCTATCTCTTTGCCTATCTTATGGGCTTCTTGCTTGCCAGTCTTGCAGCCATTGCTATGATTCTGGCGGCGCGTGTCTTACATGAAAAGACTCCTCATATACAGGAGCCAAAGATTATCAGCTTTTTAGCGGATACTAGCTATGCGGTTTATCTTTTCCATTGGCCTTTCTATATCATTTTTTCACAGTTGACATCAAATCTTCTTGCTGTGTTATTAACTTTGATTTTTTCTTATGGATTCGCCGGTCTATCATTTTATGTGTTGGAACCTTGGATTGCAGGAAAGGACACACCTATTATACAAACCCTCCGTCCCCTGCCTCATATTCACATAATCCTTGCAGCAAGTACTGGAATTTTAGCCTTCATTGTCTTCTTAGTAACTCTGTTGGCACCACAAGTGGGAGCTTTTGAGACAGACTTAACTGTCAATGGCTTGAAGCAAGCTGCAACAAATATTAACCAGACCAAGGTAATGACAGAACGGGCAGAAGCTGATAGTTTAGGAATTGCTGATGGCACTATGTTAATTGGTGACTCGGTGGCTTTAAGGGCAAATACAGCCCTGCAGACAGCCCTTCCTGGAGCACAGATTAACGCGCAGGTCAGCAGAACAACCAAGACTGCCAATGAAATCATGCTCAACAATAGCCAGAATAAATTTTTACCTAAGATGGTGGTCATTGCGACTGGGGTAAATAATCCTGAAAATTACAAGGAAGATTGGGATAGTATCGTAAAAAATCTTCCTAAGGGCCACCATATGGTTTTGGTGACTCCTTATGAGGGGGATAAGACAAAAGAGACCTATGCAATCGTTGAGAAGGCGGCTGCCTATATGAGAGAATTGGCAGAGAAAACTCCTTACATTACGATAGCAGATTGGAATCAAGCTGCTAAGGAACATCCAGAAATTTGGACTGGGACAGACCAAGTCCATTTTGGAAGTGACAATAGTAAAATTGAAGCAGGAGCTAAATTGTATGCAGATACCATTGCTGCAGCCTTGCAAACAGCTCAAGACAAGCCGGTTAAATCAAAATAACTTGTATTAAAAAGAGAAGAGCTGGAGAAATCCAGCTCTTTTAAAATATATCTAGAAAACAGGTCTATACCATTTACAAATGAATCAGAAAGGTTTATAATGTAATTGACATAATAAATATCAAAAGTAATCTTTTAAGGAGGTCATTATTATGCCTAATTACGTTAAAGCGGATCAGTTTTTCTATCCATTTGGCATTCGTCGCGGTGGGTACTTAGAACTTGTTGATGGCAAATTTGGGAAACATGTGGATCAAATTCCTGAAGGAGCAGAGGTTCTTGACTATACTGGTTATAGCATTGCACCAGGTCTTGTGGATACTCATATTCATGGATATGCAGGTGTAGATGTGATGGACAACAACATTGAAGGTACATTGCATACTATGAGTGAAGGACTTCTTAGTACCGGTGTTACCAGTTTCTTGCCCACAACTTTAACAGCCACTTATGAGCAATTGCTTGCAGTCACTGAAAATCTTGGAAACCATTATAAAGAAGCAACAGGTGCTAAGATTCGTGGGATTTATTATGAAGGTCCATATTTCACAGAAACTTTTAAGGGGGCACAAAATCCAACTTATATGAGAGACCCGGGTGTTGAGGAGTTTCATTCTTGGCAGGATGCTGCAAAAGGGATGCTAAATAAAATCGCTATTGCACCAGAACGTGATGGAGTGGAAGATTTTGTACGTACTATTACAGGTGAAGGTGTGACAGTTGCACTTGGACACTCAGATGCGACATTTGAACAAGCTAAGAAGGCAGTTGATGCTGGAGCTAGTGTATGGGTACATGCCTATAATGGGATGCGTGGTTTAACACACCGCGAACTAGGTATGGTAGGAGCTATGTATGAGCTCCCACATACTTACGCAGAATTGATCTGTGATGGTTATCACGTAGATCCAAAAGCTTGTGAGATTTTACTTAAGCAAAAGGGGACAGAAAACATCGCTCTTATTACGGACTGTATGACAGCTGGTGGGCTTGAAGACGGTGACTATATGTTGGGAGAATTCCCTGTTGTAGTAGCAAATGGAACTGCACGTCTCAAATCTACTGGTAATTTGGCAGGTTCTATCCTCAAACTTAAAGATGGTATGAGAAATGTTGTCGAATGGGGAATTGCGAATCCGCATGAAGCGGTCATGATGGCCAGCCTTAACCCAGCTAAATCTGTTAATATTGACGATGTCTGTGGACAAATTCGTGAAGGTTATGATGCTGACTTTATCGTACTAGATAAAGATTTGGAATTGGTAGCAACCTATCTAGATGGCGTGAAACGTTATCAAGCATAAGAGAGAAAGCAGGAGTTAGAGACTAGCTTCTGCTTTTTTATGCAGGGTACTTTACTGGTAAATAAAAAAGTTAAGAAAATCACAAAAAGACTTGAACAAGCAAATGAAAAGGCTTACAATTATATTATAAATAGTACAAATAAAAAAACGGAGGAAAGCTTTATGAAAGCCTATACTTATGTTAAACCAGGACTTGCTTCTTTTGTTGATGTAGACAAACCAGTTATTCGCAAGCCAACAGACGCTATTGTGCGTATCGTAAAAACTACTATTTGTGGAACAGACCTCCATATTATTAAAGGGGATGTCCCTGCTTGCCAAAGTGGTACCATTCTTGGTCACGAAGGGATTGGGATTGTTGAAGAAGTTGGAGAAGGAGTTTCTAACTTCAAAAAAGGCGACAAGGTCTTGATTTCTTGTGTCTGTGCCTGTGGTAAATGCTACTACTGTAAAAAAGGAATTTATGCCCACTGTGAAGACGAAGGGGGTTGGATTTTCGGTCACTTGATTGATGGTATGCAGGCTGAATATTTACGTGTCCCTCATGCAGATAACACTCTTTACCACACTCCAGAAGACTTGTCAGATGAAGCCTTGGTTATGCTATCAGACATTCTGCCTACTGGATATGAAATTGGTGTCTTAAAAGGGAAAGTAGAACCTGGTTGTAGCGTAGCCATTGTTGGTTCAGGTCCAGTTGGATTGGCTGCTCTTTTGACAGCTCAGTTCTACTCACCAGCCAAATTGATTATGGTGGACTTAGACGATAACCGCTTGGAAACTGCTGTATCATTTGGTGCGACTCACAAGGTTAATTCTTCAGACCCTGAAAAAGCCATTAAAGAAATTTATGATTTGACAGATGGTCGTGGTGTAGATGTTGCTATCGAAGCTGTTGGTATTCCTGCAACATTTGATTTCTGTCAAAAGATTATCGGTGTAGACGGAACAGTTGCCAACTGTGGTGTACATGGTAAACCAGTTGAATTCGATTTGGATAAACTTTGGATTCGCAACATCAATGTAACAACTGGTTTGGTATCTACAAATACAACTCCACAATTGTTGAAAGCTCTTGAAAGTCATAAGATTGAACCAGAAAAATTGGTAACCCATTATTTCAAACTCAGTGAAATTGAAAAAGCTTATGAAGTCTTCAGTAAGGCAGCAGACCACCATGCCATCAAGGTCATTATTGAAAACGATATCTCAGAAGCTTAGGTAGTAAAAAGATTTTGGAACACAAGCAAATAGAAATTCAGTCATCCATCAGATGACTGGATTTTTTATCAAAAAATTAAGAAATGAGCATATTTCTTTCCTTGTTTAGCGGAATTGGTTATAATATACGGTACAAAGGAATGAATGAATATGTATCGTGTTATAGAAATGTACGGAGATTTTGAACCTTGGTGGTTTATAGAAGGTTGGGAAGAAGATATTGTAGCAAGTAGAAAATTTGATCAGTATTATGATGCTCTCAAATACTATAAAACTTGCTGGTTTAGACTGGAACAAGAATCCCCTCTTTATAAAAGTAGAAGTGACTTGATGACTATTTTTTGGGATCCAGAAGACCAACGCTGGTGTGATGAATGTGACGACTATTTACAACAATACCATTCTTTGGCTCTTTTGCAGGACGAGCAGGTTATCCCAGATGAAAAATTACGTCCAGGCTATGAAAAACAAACAGGTAAGGAAAGGCACCGTTCTTGCCGTATGAAATTAAAATAGAGAAAAAGTAACTTTTTTGGAGTTGCTTTTTTTATTTTTCCAAATCTTTGCGAATAGTATAGGTGAGGAGGTAAGTATGGTTCAAGAAATTGCACAAGAAATCATTCGTTCGGCTCGGAAAAAAGGGGCACAAGACATTTATTTTGTCCCCAAGTTAGACGCTTATGAGCTTCATATGAGAATAGGAGACGAGCGCTGTAAAATCGGTTGTTATGATTTCGAAAAATTTGCGGCCGTCATCAGTCACTTTAAGTTTGTGGCGGGTATGAATGTTGGAGAAAAGCGACGTAGTCAACTTGGTTCCTGTGATTATGCCTATGACCAGAAGATGGCGTCCCTACGTCTATCTACTGTAGGCGATTATCGAGGGCAGGAGAGTTTGGTGATTCGCTTGTTGCATGATGAGGAGCAGGATTTGCATTTTTGGTTTCAGGATATTGAAGAACTTGGCAAGCAGTATAGGCAACGTGGTCTCTATCTCTTTGCTGGTCCAGTCGGAAGTGGCAAGACGACCTTGATGCATGAATTGGCCAAGTTACTCTTTAAAGGACAGCAAGTTATGTCCATCGAAGATCCTGTAGAAATCAAGCAGGACGACATGCTTCAGTTGCAGTTGAACGAAGCAATCGGGTTGACCTATGAAAATCTCATCAAACTTTCCTTGCGTCATCGGCCAGATCTCTTGATTATCGGAGAAATTCGGGACAGCGAGACGGCGCGTGCAGTTGTTAGAGCCAGTTTGACAGGGGCGACAGTCTTTTCAACCATCCATGCCAAGAGCATTCGAGGTGTTTATGAGCGCCTGCTGGAGTTGGGTGTGAGTGAGGAGGAATTGGCAGTCGTTCTGCAAGGTGTTTGTTACCAGAGATTAATCGGGGGAGGAGGAATTGTTGACTTTGCAAACAAAGACTATCAAGAACACCAGCCAACTAGCTGGAATGAACAGATTGACCAGCTTCTTAAAGATGGACATATCACAAGTCTTCAGGCTGAAACGGAAAAAATTAGCTACAGCTAAGCAAAAAAATATCATCACCTTGTTTAACAATCTCTTTTCCAGCGGTTTTCATCTAGTGGAGACTATCTCATTTTTAGATAGGAGTGCTTTGTTGGACAAGCAGTGTGTGACCCAGATGCGTACAGGTTTGTCTCAGGGGAAATCATTCTCAGAAATGATGGAAAGTTTGGGTTTTTCAAGTGCCATTGTCACTCAGTTATCCCTAGCTGAAGTTCATGGGAATCTCCACCTTAGTTTAGGAAAGATAGAAGAGTATCTGGACAATCTGACCAAGGTCAAGAAAAAATTAATTGAAGTAGCGACCTATCCCTTGATTTTGCTGGGTTTTCTTTTCTTAATTATGCTGGGGCTACGGAACTATCTACTACCACAACTGGATAGTAGCAATATTGCCACCCAAATCATTGGAAATCTGCCACAAATCTTTCTAGGAATGGTGGGGTTTGTTTCCATACTTGCCCTTTTAGCACTAACTTTCTATAAAAGAAGTTCCAAAATGCGTGTCTTTTCTATCTTAGCGCGTCTTCCCTTCCTTGGAATCTTTGTTCAGACTTATTTGACAGCTTATTATGCGCGTGAATGGGGGAATATGATTTCTCAAGGGATGGAGTTGACGCAGATTTTTCAAATGATGCAGGAACAAGGTTCCCAACTCTTTAAAGAAATCGGTCAAGATCTAGCTCAAGCCCTACAAAATGGTCGCGAATTTTCTCAAACCATAGCAACCTATCCTTTCTTTAAGAAAGAGTTGAGTCTTATTATCGAGTATGGTGAAGTCAAGTCCAAGCTGGGGAGTGAGTTGGAAATCTATGCTGAAAAAACTTGGGAAGCCTTTTTTACCCGAGTTAACCGCACCATGAATTTGGTGCAGCCACTGGTTTTTATCTTTGTGGCACTGATTATCGTTTTACTTTATGCGGCAATGCTCATGCCCATGTATCAAAATATGGAGGTAAATTTTTAACATGAAAAAAATGATGACATTCTTGAAAAAAGCGAAAGTGAAGGCTTTTACACTTGTGGAGATGTTGGTGGTCTTGCTCATCATCAGCGTGCTTCTCTTGCTCTTTGTACCTAATCTGACCAAGCAAAAAGAAGCAGTCAACGACAAAGGAAAAGCTGCTGTTGTTAAGGTGGTGGAAAGCCAGGCAGAGCTTTATAGCTTAGATAAAAATGAAGATGCTAGCCTAAGCAAGTTACAAGCAGATGGGAGAATCACAGAAGAACAGGCTAAAGCTTATAAAGAATACCATGCTAAACAAAATACCAGTCAAACCGTTGCAGATTAAGGCCTTTACCATGCTTGAAAGTCTCTTGGTTTTGGGTCTTGTGAGTATCCTTGCCTTGGGCTTGTCAGGTTCTGTTCAGTCCACTTTTGCGGCGGTAGAGGATCAGATTTTCTTTATGGAGTTTGAAGAACTCTATCGGGAAACCCAAAAACGCAGTGTAGCCAGTCAGCAAAAGACTAGTCTGAACTTAGATGGGCAGACAATCACTAACGGCAGTCAAAAGTTGACAGTTCCCAAAGGGATTCAGGCACCATCAGGCCAAAGTATTACATTTGATCGAGCTGGGGGCAATTCGTCCCTGGCTAAGGTTGAATTTCATACCAGTAAAGGAGCGATTCGTTATCAATTATATCTAGGAAATGGAAAAATTAAACGCATTAAGGAAACAAAAAATTAGGGCAGTGATTTTACTGGAAGCAGTGGTTGCTTTAGCTATCTTTGCTAGTATTGCGACCCTACTTTTGGGACAAATTCAAAAAAATAGGCAAGAAGAAGCAAAAATCTTGCAAAAGGAAGAAGTCTTGAGGGTAGCTAAGATGGCCTTGCAGACAGGTCAAAATCAGGTAAACATAAACGGAGTTGAGATTCAGATGTTTTCTAGTGAAAAAGGATTGGAGGTTTATCATGGCTCAGAACAGTTGTTGGCTATCAAAGAGCCATAAGGTCAAGGCTTTTACCTTGTTAGAATCCCTTATTGCTCTCGTTGTTATCAGTGGAAGCTTACTCCTCTTTCAAGCCATGAGTCAGCTCCTCATTTCAGAAGTTCGCTACCAGCAGCAAAGCGAGCAAAAGGAGTGGCTCCTGTTTGTGGACCAGTTGGAGGCAGAATTAGATCGTTCGCAGTTTGAAAAAGTGGAAGGCAATCGTCTCTATATGAAGCAGGATGGCAAGGATATTTCTATAGGTAAGTCCAAATCAGATGATTTTCGAAAAACTGATGCCAGTGGACGGGGTTATCAGCCCATGGTTTATGGACTCAAATCTGCACAGATTACAGAGGAGAATCAACTGGTTCGCTTTCGTTTTCAATTCCAAAAAGGTTTAGAAAGGGAGTTCATCTATCGTGTGGAAAAAGAAAAAAGTTAAGGCAGGTGTTCTCATCTATGCAGTCACTATGGCAGCCATCTTTAGTCTTTTGTTACAATTTTACTTGAACCGACAAGTCACCCACTATCAAGACTACGCTTTAAATAAAGAAAAGCTGGTCGCTTTTGCCATGGCCAAACGAACGAAAGATAAGGTTGAGCAAGAAAGTGGGGAACAGGCCTTTAATCTGGGTCAGGTGAGCTATCAAAATAAGAAAACAAGCTTGGTGACGACGGTTCATACGCCTAAGAGCCAATATGAGTTCATCTTTCCTTCCGTCAAAATCAAAGAAGAGAAAACAGATAAAAAGGAAAAGGTAGTGACTGATTCAAGTAATCAATCAGAGAATAAAAAATCAGAAGAGAAGGTTGAAAAGAAAGAGAATTCCTAGCCAATCAAGCTACTTTGTGCTAAACTGAAAATATGAAACATGATTTTAACCACAAAGCAGAAACTTTTGATTCACCTAAAAATATCTTCCTTGCAAACTTGGTTTGTCAAGCAGTCGAGAAACAGATTGATTTTCTATCAGACAAAGAAATTTTGGATTTCGGTGGAGGGACGGGTCTGTTAACCTTGCCCCTAGCTAAGCAGGCCAAGTCTGTAATATTGGTGGATATTTCGGAGAAAATGCTGGAGCAAGCTCGTTTGAAAGCGGAGCAGCAAGACATCAAGAATATCCAGTTTTTGGAGCAAGATTTACTGGAAAAACCCTTGGAGAAAGAGTTTGATCTCATTGTTGTTTGTCGTGTTCTTCATCATATGCCTGATTTGGATGCGGCTCTCTCACTGTTTCATCAACATTTGAAGGAAGATGGACAACTCCTACTTGCTGATTTTACCAAGACAGAAGCTAACCATCATGGATTTGAATTGGTTGAACTGGAAAACAGGCTAGCCCAGTTTGGTTTTTCATATGTGCATAGTCAGATTCTCTATAGCGCTGAAGACCTGTTTCAAGGAAATTACTCAGAACTCTTTTTAATAGTAGCCCAAAAATCACTCGCCTAATCAGGGAGTGATTTTTCTATAAGGATGGAAAAAAGAAGGGAAATTTGATAAGATAGGAATATGGATTTTGAAAAAATTGAACAAGCTTATACGTATTTACTAGAGAATGTCCAAGTCATCCAAAGTGATTTGGCAACCAACTTTTATGACGCTTTGGTGGAGCAAAATAGCATCTATCTGGATGGTGAAACTGAGCTAGAACAGGTCCGAGAGAACAATCAGGCCCTTAAGCGTCTAGCACTACGCAAAGAAGAATGGCTCAAGACCTACCAGTTTCTCTTGATGAAGGCTGGGCAAACAGAACCCTTGCAGGCCAATCACCAGTTTACACCGGATGCTATTGCTTTACTTTTGGTGTTTATTGTGGAAGAGTTGTTTAAAGAAAAGGAAATCACTATCCTCGAAATGGGTTCTGGTATGGGAATTCTGGGGGCTACTTTCTTGACCTCGCTTGCTAAAAAAGTGGATTACTTGGAAATGGAAGTGGATGATTTGCTGATTGATTTGGCGGCTAGTATGGCAGATGTGATTGGTTTGCAGGCTGGCTTTGTCCAAGGAGATGCCGTTCGTCCACAAATGCTCAAAGAAAGTGACGTGGTCATTAGCGACTTGCCTGTCGGTTATTATCCTGATGATGCCGTTGCGTCGCGTCATCAAGTTGCTTCTAGTCACGAACATACTTACGCTCATCACTTGCTTATGGAACAAGGTCTAAAGTATCTCAAGTCAGACGGATACGCTATTTTTCTCGCTCCGAGTGATTTGTTGACCAGTCCTCAAAGTGACTTGTTGAAAGGCTGGTTGAAAGAAGAGGCAAATCTGGTTGCCATGATTAGTCTGCCTGAAAATCTCTTTGCTAATGCCAAACAATCCAAGACCATTTTTATCCTACAGAAGAAAAGTGAAATAGCAGTAGAGCCTTTTGTTTACCCACTTGCTAGCCTGCAAGACGCAAGTGTTTTAATGAAATTTAAAGAAAATTTTCAAAAATGGACTCAAGGTACTGAAATATAAAATAGATTTTGTTATAATAGATGAAAACGCTTAAAAAGGGGTATCATGTTATGACAAAAACAATTGCAATCAATGCGGGAAGTTCAAGTTTGAAATGGCAGTTATACTTAATGCCAGAAGAAAAAGTATTGGCGAAAGGTTTGATTGAACGTATCGGTTTGAAAGATTCAATTTCAACTGTAAAATTTGATGGCCGTTCTGAACAACAAATTTTGGATATCGAAAATC
Organism: Streptococcus mitis; assembly: GCF_026782895.1. Classification (GTDB taxonomy): domain Bacteria; phylum Bacillota; class Bacilli; order Lactobacillales; family Streptococcaceae; genus Streptococcus; species Streptococcus mitis_CB. The sequence continues at coordinate 28,293 of NZ_JAKUXJ010000008.1, read as the reverse complement.
ACACACAAGCTGTTAAAATCTTATTGGATGACTTGATTCGTTTCGATATTATCAAGGCTTATGACGAGATTACTGGTGTTGGACACCGTGTTGTTGCCGGTGGAGAATATTTCAAAGAATCAACAGTCGTTGAGGGAGATGTTTTAGAAAAAGTTGAAGAGTTGAGCTTGTTGGCTCCTCTCCACAATCCAGCCAATGCGGCAGGTGTTCGTGCCTTCAAGGAATTGTTGCCAGACATTACCAGTGTAGTTGTTTTTGATACTTCATTCCACACAACTATGCCAGAGAAAGCTTATCGCTACCCTCTACCAACAAAATATTACACAGAAAACAAGGTTCGTAAATATGGTGCCCACGGTACAAGTCACCAGTTTGTAGCAGGAGAAGCTGCAAAACTCTTGGGACGTCCATTAGAAGACTTGAAATTGATTACTTGCCACATCGGTAATGGTGCTTCTATTACAGCTGTTAAGGGTGGTCAATCTGTCGATACTTCAATGGGATTCACTCCACTTGGTGGTGTGATGATGGGAACTCGTACAGGGGATATTGACCCAGCGATCATTCCTTACTTAATGCAATATACAGAGGACTTTAATACTCCTGAAGACATTAGTCATGTCCTTAATCGTGAATCAGGACTAATGGGGGTTTCAGGCAAGTCTAGTGATATGCGTGATGTGATTGCTGCTATGGAAGAAGGGGATCACGATGCCACTTTGGCTTATGAAATGTATGTTGACCGCATCCAAAAACATATCGGTCAATACCTTGCAGTCTTAAATGGAGCAGATGCTATTATCTTCACAGCAGGTATTGGTGAAAATGCTGCAAATGTGCGTGAAGATGTTATCTCAGGTATCTCTTGGTTTGGTTGTGATGTTGACCCAGAAAAGAACGTCTTTGGTGTGACAGGAGACATCTCAACAGATGCAGCTAAAATCCGTGTATTGGTTATTCCAACAGATGAAGAGCTAGTTATTGCCCGTGACGTTGAACGCTTAAAAAAATAAGTAAAACTAGTAAAAATATTCCGTACAAGGAGTTGGAAAAGAGATTTTTCCAGCTTCTTTTTATGGTGAAATTGTCCAAAACCTTGCTATGATTGGCTTTTTTGAAAAATATGGTATAATAGTAGTAATTTAATAGATGGAGTTGAGTTTTGAAGAAAAACTTTCGTGTAAAAAGAGAGAAAGATTTTAAGGCGATTTTCAAGGAGGGGACAAGTTTTGCTAATCGCAAATTTGTTGTCTACCAACTAGAAAACCAGAAAAACCATTTTCGAGTAGGTCTATCAGTTAGCAAAAAACTGGGGAATGCCGTCACTAGAAATCAAATTAAGCGACGAATTCGACATATTATCCAGAATGCAAAAGGGAGTCTGGTAGAAGATGTCGACTTTGTTGTCATTGCTCGAAAAGGAGTCGAAACCTTGGGATACGCAGAGATGGAGAAAAACCTACTCCACGTATTAAAATTATCAAAGATTTACCAGGAAGGAAATGGGAGTGAAAAAGAAACTACAGTTGACTAGTTTGCTAGGACTGTCTCTATTAATCATGACAGCCTGTGCGACTAATGGGACAACTAGCGATATTACAGCCGATTCGGCTGATTTTTGGAGTAAATTTGTTTACTTCTTTGCGGAAATCATTCGCTTTTTATCGTTTGATATCAGTATCGGAGTGGGGATTATTCTCTTTACGATCTTGATTCGTACAGTTCTCTTGCCAGTCTTTCAGGTGCAAATGGTGGCATCCAGAAAAATGCAGGAAGCTCAACCACGCATTAAGGCGCTTCGAGAACAATATCCAGGTCGTGATATGGAAAGCAGAACCAAGCTAGAGCAAGAAATGCGTAAAGTCTTTAAAGAAATGGGTGTCAGACATTCAGATTCTCTTTGGCCGATTTTGATTCAGATGCCGGTTATCTTGGCCTTGTTCCAAGCTCTATCAAGAGTTGACTTTTTAAAGACAGGTCATTTCTTATGGATTAACCTTGGTGGTGTGGATACAACCCTTGTTCTTCCGATTTTAGCAGCAGTATTTACCTTTTTAAGTACTTGGCTGTCTAATAAAGCCTTGTCTGAGCGTAATGGGGCTACGACTGCGATGATGTATGGGATTCCGGTCTTGATTTTTATCTTTGGGGTTTATGCTCCAAGCGGAGTAGCGCTCTACTGGGCAGTGTCCAATGCTTATCAAGTCTTGCAAACCTATTTCTTGAACAATCCATTCAAGATTATCGCAGAGCGCGAGGCGGTAGTACAGGCACAGAAAGATTTGGAAAATAGAAAAAGAAAAGCCAAGAAAAAGGCTCAGAAAACGAAATAATAAGGAGGGATCTGGTAATGGTAGTATTTACAGGTTCAACTGTTGAAGAAGCAATCCAGAAAGGATTGAAAGAATTAGATATTCCAAGAATGAAGGCACATATCAAAGTCATTTCTCGTGAGAAAAAAGGGTTTCTTGGTTTATTTGGTAAAAAACCAGCCCAAGTGGATATCGATGCTATTAGTGAAACGACAGTTGTAAAAGCAAACCAACAAGCTGTAAAGGGAGTTCCAAAACAAATCAATGATTTGAATGAGCCTGTTAAAACAGTCAGTGAAGCAACGGTTGATTTGGGTCATGTTGTAGAAGCAATTAAAAAGATTGAAGAGGGAGGCCAAGGTATTTCTGATGAAGTCAAGGCTGAAATCTTAAAACATGAAAGACATGCCAGCACTATCTTGGAAGAAACTGGTCACATTGAGATTTTAAATGAATTACAACTTGAAGAAACTGCTCTCGAAGGAGAAGTAGAAACTCCTAATATTGAAAGCCAAGCCGAGCAAACTGAAAGTCAAGAATTAAAAGATTTGGGCTTGAAGGTGGAGCCAAGCTTTGATATTGAACAAGTAGCTACGGAAGTAACGACTTATGTTCAAACGATTATTGATGACATGGATGTTGAAGCCACACTTTCAAATGATTATAACCGTCGTAGCATCAATCTACAAATTGACACCAACGAACCAGGTCGTATTATCGGCTACCATGGTAAAGTTTTGAAGGCCTTACAACTATTGGCTCAAAATTATCTTTACAACCGCTATTCAAGAACCTTCTACATTACAATCAATGTCAATGATTATGTCGAACACCGTGCAGAAGTCTTGCAGACCTATGCGCAAAAATTGGCGACTCGTGTTTTAGAAGAAGGACGCAGTCATCAGACAGATCCAATGTCGAATAGCGAACGCAAGATTATCCATCGTATTATTTCACGTATGGATGGCGTGACCAGTTACTCTGAAGGTGACGAGCCCAATCGCTATGTCGTTGTAGATACAGAATAAGTAAAATCAGGGTTCTCCTGATTTTTTGCTAGTTAGAGGAGATTAAACTAATGTTGAATAAGATAAGAGATTATTTAGACTTTGCTGGTTTGCAGTACCGTAATCCAGATAAAGCGGGAGAAGAACGGGAGAAGATGCTGGAATTACGCCACAAAGGTCAAGAGGCCCGAAAGGCTTTTACAGAATTGGCCAAAGCATTTCAGGCAAGCCATCCAGAATGGCAACTCCAACAGACTAGCCAGTGGATGAACCAAGCGCAGCGTTTGCGACCACATTTTTGGGTTTATCTACAGCGTGAGGGGAAAGTGACAGAACCTATGCTGGCTCTTCGTTTGTATGGAAGTCCTTCGGATTTTGGAGTCTCACTAGAAGTTAGTTTTATCGAGCGCAAGAAAGATGAGCAAACTTTAAGCAAGCAGGCCAAGGTTTTAGAAATTCCACCAGTAGAAGGTGTTTATTACTTAGTCTACTCAAATGGAGAAAGTCATAAGAAGGAGTCTACTGAGGAAAATCGCCAAGTGTTAAGAGAAAAACTATCCCATCAGGAAGTTCGCAAAGTTTTAGTGAAGGCAGATGTTCCTGTGACTGCAAATTTATCTGAAGAAGAAATCGTAGAAGGTCTATTGAAATCTTATGCTAAAATTCTTCCCTATTATTTAGCTACAAGAAAATTAGATAATCCGTAAAATATCATAAATCATACAGTCCAAGAGTGAACAGTCCGCTGTGTAATTCTTGGTCTTTTTGTTTCCGCTTTCACATTATATAATATAGGAGAACAATTAAAGACGAAATCCGTCGAATTTGGGGGTAGGCTATGACACGTCCGATTGGAATTTACGAAAAGGCGACGCCCCAGCACTTCACTTGGAAAGAACGCTTGGAGTTTGCCAAGGAGCTGGGCTTTGACTTTGTTGAAATGTCGGTTGATGAAAGCGATGCTCGCTTAGCGCGCTTGGAATGGAGTAAGGAAGAACGCTTTGAAGTGGTCAAGGCCGTTTATGAAACGGGTGTCCGCATTCCGACTATCTGCTTTTCTGGGCACCGCCGCTATCCGCTAGGATCAAACGATCCAGCCCTCGAAGCCAAGTCGCTGGAAACCATGAAGCAATGTATCGAGTTGGCGCAGGATTTGGGTGTGCGGGTCATTCAGCTGGCGGGCTATGATGTCTACTATGAGGAAAAATCGCCAGAAACACGAGCTCGCTTCCTTAAAAATCTACGCAAGGCTTGTAATTGGGCGGAGCAAGCGCAGGTTATTCTTGCGATTGAGATTATGGATGACCCATTTATCAATAGTATCGAAAAATACTTGGCTGTTGAAAAGGCTATCAACTCGCCTTATCTCTTTGTCTATCCAGACACAGGTAATCTCTCAGCTTGGCACAATGACCTCTATAGTGAGTTTGTTATCGGGCACCAGGCCCTGGCAGCTCTGCATCTCAAGGATACCTATCCTGTGACTGAGCAGTCCAAGGGGCAATTCCGCGATGTGCCTTTTGGTCAGGGTTGTGTCAACTGGGAAGATACTTTCAGAATTTTAAAAGAAACCAATTATCAAGGGCCGTTTTTGATTGAAATGTGGTCTGAAAATTGTCCAACAGTAGAGGAAACCAAGGCGGCTATCAAAGAAGCTCAAGATTTCCTTTATCCACTCATTGAGAAAGCGGGGTTAAACTAATGCTGTTACCAGAATTAAGAGAGCGCGTTTACAAGGCTAATTGTGACCTGCCAAAACATGGCTTGGTTAAGTTTACTTGGGGAAATGTCTCTGCGGTGGACCGCGAAGCGGGCTTGATTGTCATCAAACCGAGCGGTGTGGACTACGATAAGCTTAGTCCGGAAAATATGGTTGTGACCGACTTGGACGGCAATATCGTTGAAGGCGACCTCAATCCGTCATCTGATTTGCCTACCCACGTGGAGCTCTACAAGGCTTTCCCAAAAGTCGGTGGTGTTGTTCACACGCACTCAACGGAAGCGGTTGGCTGGGCACAGGCTGGGCGCGATATTCCATTTTACGGAACGACGCATGCAGATTATTTCTTCGGTCCCATTCCAGCGGCACGTTCATTGACAGAAAGCGAAATCAACACGGCCTACGAAAAAGAAACAGGCACCGTGATTATTGAAACCTTCCGCGAACGTCAGATTGACCCAATGGCAGTGCCAGGTGTCACTGTGCGCAACCACGGTCCCTTCACTTGGGGCAAGACGCCAGAAGCTGCGGTTTACCACAGCGTTGTCTTGGAAGAAGTGGCCAAAATGGCGCGCTTCACCGAGCAAATCAACCCCGATGTCAAAGAAGCACCAAAATACCTCATGGATAAGCACTACCTCCGCAAACACGGACCGAACGCTTACTATGGGCAAAAAGGCGCTAGCCATTAAAAAACAAAGAGCAGTCCCAGAGATTGCTTTTTTGTGTTGGTTTTAAGTGGCATCTTGATTTTTAAAGTGATATAATAAATGCAATTTGATGAGTTAGAAAGAACAAAATGACAAAAAAAGTAACAATCAATGATATTGCTAGCTTTGTTGGGGTGTCCAAGGCGACGATTTCTTATTACTTAAATGGAAATATGCGGAAAATGTCTTTGGAGACGAGGGAGAAAATCCGGCTGGCCATTGAAGAAACTGGTTATCAACCTAACAAAATGGCGCAAAGTTTGGTGACCAGAGACACCAAGACGATTGGCGTTGTGATTGCGGATATCACCAATCCCTTCATTTCCTCAGTTATCAAAGGAATTCATGACACTTGCAAGAAATACGACTACACGGTTAACTTTACCAATTCAGACAATGACCAGCTGATTGAGCAGGAAAATATCGAGCGGCTTCAGCAGCAGAATGTATCAGGGATTATTCTCGATACAGTGGATGCCAATTCGCCCCTGATTCACAAGCTGAGTAAGAAGCGGACAGTTCTAGTGGACAGGCAATCGAGAGAAGTGACGCTGGACACGGTTGTATCTAATAATCGTGACTCGACCAAGGCTTTTCTGGCAGAAATGAAGAAGGCAGGCTATGAAGACATTTACTTTGTCACCTTTCCGATTGAGGGGATTTCGACGCGGGAAATGCGTTATCAGGGCTTTAAAGAAGAGGTTTCGGCTGCCCCAGAGAAACTTTTGGTTTTGGGACAAGACGGGACAGCTCAAAAAATTCTTCAGTTGATTGAGCAAAGGCAAGAAAAAATCGCTTTTTTCACCATGAACGGCCCAGCCCTGCTTGATTTTATGAAAATCTTGAACAAGACCGACTACAGCTATCCTCGTGATTTTGGTCTGGGTTCCTACGAGGATTTGGAATGGATGGAGGTTTTAAATCCGAATGTGTCCTGTATTCGTCAAGATTCTTATAAAATTGGTCAAGTGGCAGCAGAACATCTAATCAAAAAATTAAGAGGAGAGCTAGCGGCGGAACCTGCTCAACTCCTTGTCGTTCCTAGCTTTACAGTTCTTAGAAGCTCTTTTTAGAAATGAAGTATTCGCGCGAGTGGATACTTTTTTTAAAATATTTTTTTGAAATCGCTTGCAATTTTGAAGAAGATAGTGTATACTGTAATAGTAGAAAGGTGAAACGATTAACCATGAATTGAAGCATTATTTTATAAGAGAAACGTAGTTCACTTTTATTTTTTGAAAATAAGTTAACCGCTTCACTCAGAGTTTGAAAATAATTTCGCAGTGAAAGGTTGATTGCTCGTCTAGAAAGGAGACCTAGTGAATAGTAGAGTGGTGAAACGATTAACTATGAATTAAAGTATTATTTTATAAGAGAACGTAGTTCACTTTTATTTTTTGAAAATAAGTTAACCGATTCACTCAGAGTTTGAAAATAATTTCGCAGTGAAAGGTTGATTGCTCGTCTAGAAAGGAGACCTAGTGAATAGTAAAACAATATTAAGCGACCACTTGGATGCCTGCTATGCCGTTGCAAGGTTGACCGATAGCGCTAACGACTATCTTTTGGTGGCTTCGGAGACCGAAAATGCCTGCTTGGCCTATGATGTCAATCGCGATTTCGCAAGGACGGTGCTTTGGAGCGAGGTTGGTGGCACCATGTCCATTATCCAAGTGCCAGGGACGCTGGATTTCTTGGCAACCCAGCGCTTTTATCCCGGTTTTGATGCCAAGGATTGCCGGATTGTTCACGGACAGTTCGAGGGCGAGGGCAAGTGGACAATCACGGAAGTGGGGGCTTTTCCTTATCTGCATCGCTTTGATTTAGTTGACAATGAGCGTGGAGCTATTCTTTTTATCGGTTGTACGATTGCCAATTCCAAGCAGTTTGTCGAGGACTGGTCGGATGACGGGAAAATTTTTGTCGGTCATTTTGATAAACAGGTAAGGCAGCTGACAAATGTAGAAGAATTGCCACTTCGACTCAAGAAAAATCACGGTTACTATCCTGTTCACGCAGAGCATTACTCGCTTATCACAGCGGTGGAAGGGATTTATCGTTTGGGCTATCCGCAGGGTACGTCTGACTGGACTTTGACCCAGCTCTTTGATGAAGAAACGAGCGATATTGTACAGTTGGACATGAACGGTGATGGTCGTCTGGAAAATATGATTATCCAGGCTTTCCATGGCGATAGCTTGCGAATTTTATCAGAAGATTTTAAGGAGGAATTATTTGCCTATCCAGAAGCGACGCCTTTTGGGCACGCCATCTGGTCGGGGACTTTACTTGGTCAGCCAACCTTTATCTTTGGCTGGCGCTCAGGGAAGAAGCACTTACTTGCTTTTACCTATGAAAATGGACGTTTTCTGGAACACATGATTGCTCCAGAAGTTGCTTCTAGCAACTGTTTGACTTTTGAAAAAGCTGGGAAATCCTATATCTTTTCGGCGAATAATGGAAAAAATACAGTTGCTCTTTACGAACTACAAAAGGAGGAAAAGAATGCCTAAGAAGAAAGTTCTTGTGACGGGAATTGTTCCTAAGGAAGGCTTGGTCAAGCTAATGGAAAAGTACGATGTGACCTACTCAGACGGGGAGCCGTTTTCACGCGACTATGTGCTGGAACACTTGCCTGAGTACGACGCTTGGCTTTTAATGGGGCAAAAAGGGGACAAGGAAATGATCGATGCGGGGAAAAACTTGCAAATCATCTCTCTTAATGCGGTTGGTTTTGACCATGTAGACATCGAATACGCCAAACAAAAAGGGATTGTAGTCTCCAATTCGCCGCAAGCTGTGCGGGTACCGACAGCTGAAATGACTTTTGCCCTTCTCTTAGCCGCTACCAAACGTTTAGCCTTTTATGACAAGATTGTCCGTACAGGAAACTGGATTGACCCGAGCGAAAGACGCTATCAAGGGCTGACACTTGAGGGCGCAACGCTTGGTATCTATGGTATGGGGCGTATTGGTTCAACTGTAGCTGGCTTCGCCAAGGCTTTTGGGATGAAAGTGCTCTATCACGACCTCTATCGATTGCCAGAGGAGAGGGAAAAAGAATTGGGCGTTAGCTATGTGGAATTTGATGATTTGGTTGAGAAGGCTGATGTCATTACCATTCATGCTCCGTCTCTACCGTCCACTCATCACAAATTTAACAAAGAAGTGTTCAAGAAAATGAAGAACAGAAGCTATCTAATCAATGCAGCGCGTGGTCCGATTGTGTCTGAAGAAGACTTGATTGAAGCGCTTAAAACTGGAGAGATAGCAGGAGCTGGTTTGGATGTCTTTGAGTTTGAGCCAGAAGTTTCTGAAGAGCTTCGCGCTTTGGACAATGTTATCATGGCGCCGCATGCAGGAACGGGAACGATTGAAGGTCGCCGTACCTTGGCAGCAGAAGCTGCCACGAATATTCTTTCCTTCTTCGAAGGGAACCCTGTCAATGTCGTAAACAAATAAAATAAAGGAAAAAGGGTAAAACTATGCTAGAAGCCTTACAAAAATTTTTCGATGTTTTTGGTGCAGCAATCGTTGTGCCAGTAATGATTTTTATTGTTAGTCTGTTCTTGAAAGTCAGTCCCAAGCGCGCTTTTTTCAGTGCCCTGCGCGCGGGGGTTGGTTTGACAGGATTTGGCTGGGTCATCTCTGCTTTTACACCGCTGGTAACCAAGTACATCCAGCAAATGGTTGACACGGCGGGGCTCAATTTGCCTATCGTTGACATCGGTTGGCAAACGGGTTCTCTAACTGCCTTCTCTTCTTCAATCGGTCTGTCCTTCTTCGTTTTTGGTCTACTGATTGAGTTGCTTCTTTTCCTTTTTGGGATCACGCGGGTCTTTGTACCGTCCAATCTCTGGAATAACTTCGGTTACATGATTTGGGGAACCATGGCTTATGCGGCAACAGGAAACTTTATCCTCTCCTTTGCTTTCATGGTCTTTGTCCTTCTTTACTCACTGATTATGTCAGAAGTGGTAGCAGAGCGCTGGTCAGAATACTACAGAGTCAAAAATGCAACAATCAACTCTATTCACAATATCGAAACCTTGATTCCAGCCTTAGTATTGGATCCGCTGTGGAACCTTATCGGTATCAACAAGGTCAAACTCAATCCAGAATCGCTGAAAACCAAGCTGGGAATTTTCGGAGAACCCATGACTCTCGGTTTCTTGCTGGGGATGATTATCGGGATTCTCGGTAGCTTGAAAAATCTGGCGAGTTTGGAAGCCTGGGGTGGCATTCTAGGTTTTGCCATGTCACTTGCAGCCGTTATGACCATTTTCCCCTTGATTACAGGCGTATTTGCAAGCGCTTTCGGACCTCTGGCTGAAGCGGTCGAAAAGAACAAGAAAAAAGAAAGCGAAGAAGAAGACGGACTGGCAGACAAGAAACGCTGGTTTATCGCAGTGGATGACGGAGTTGGTTTTGGTGAACCTGCCACTATCATTGCGGGGCTCATTCTGGTACCAATCATGGTCTTGGTTTCCTTGATTTTGCCTGGCAACCGCGCGCTTCCAGTCGTTGACTTGATTGCTATTCCCTTTATGATTGAAGCTATGATTGCCGTATCAAAAGGAAATATCCTCAAGGCGATTCTAAACGGAATAGTTTGGTTTTCACTGGGACTTTATGCGGCCAGCGCCCTCGGTCCAATTTATACGGAAGCTGTGCAACAATATGGATCGGTCTTGCCAGCTGGAGTGGTCTTGATTATGAGTTTCAATCTTTTGGCTCACCCTTTGACGGCTCTCGTCTTCTTTGCTTGGATTTCGGGCAATCCGCTTTGGATTGGCGTGACGATTGCTGTTTACCTAGTATCTCTTTTCTTCCTACGGACAAAACGCGAGTCTATCTACGCTTATTTGCGGAAAATGGCAGATAAAAATAGTGGTTTTGAAGGAAGTAAAGAAAAGATTATGATTAGCGAAGGCTAATGAATAACAGATTTGAATTTGGAGGACTGTATCATGAAGAAAATTGACGGACATGCACATATTTTAAATACTATTGCTGGTTTTAATGGCAAGGGCAGACTGAATGCTCTGGGCAATGGCTATGCCATTTGGGACGACGGTGAATTGATTAAGCTTATTCCAGACGGCTATGGCGACAAGGACTTTACAGCAGAGGCTTTCTTGAAGTACATGGATGCCAATGATATTGAGAAAGCGGTGATTTTGCAAGGCCACTTGAATGGCTATCAAAACTACTATACTCATCTGGCGATTAAGCGCTACCCAGACCGCTTTACAGGCGCATTTTCGGTGGATCCATTTGCTGAAAATGCCATGCAGATTGTTCGCCGTCATGTAGAAGAGCTGGGCTTTAGAGCACTCAAATTTGAAATCAGCCAAGGTGGTGGTATCCACGGCTATCGTGGACAAAAAACGCCTTTCCGCTTGGACAGTGACCCGCATGTCAGCTTGATTTTGAGCTACTTGCTGGATTATCCAGGCTTCGTTATCACTGTGGACTATGGCAACTTTGACCAAATCAGCCACCAGCCGGATGCTATTGCCAATCTTGCTCGTTTGCATCCAAGCCTTGACTTTGTTGTCTGCCATTTGTCATTCCCACATGCGGATACACCAAATCGTCTGCGGGCGGAACTCAGCATGTGGAAAGATTTACCAAATGTTTACACAGATATTTCTGCTATCCAAGATATTGACCGTCCAGATACTTTCCCATTCCCTAAATCTGAAAAGAATGTTCGGATTGCTAAGGAAGTGCTGGGAGCGAAGCGCATCATCTGGGGCACAGATTCGCCTTGGTCAGCTACTTTTAACACTTATGAAGAGTTGGCAACTTGGCTGGAGCACGTGGATATTTTCACGCCAGAAGAGCTAGAAGATGTCCTCTACAATAATGCAGAGCGCGTTTACTTTAAGCCGTCGGCTGTTCAAGCAAACCGTGAAGCGGTTGATGCAGCGACTAAGGAATTAGGCTTGTATTAAATCCGCATGTGCTTGTTCATAAAGAAGCTGTGAGGCAATCTCAGCTTCTTTTGTACTTGAAATCGGAGGAGAAAAATGAAATATTTTTTAAGTATCGATTATGGGGGCACTAATACCAAGGCAATCGTATTTGATGAAGAAGGGCGACAATTAGGGCAGTCTGCTTTTAGTACCAAGAAGATTGAGGAAAAAGCAGGCTATCGCGAAGTGGATTTGAAAGAGACCTGGCAGGGGATTTGTCAGGCTATGAGGCAAGCTGTCAAAAATGCCCAGCTTAAGGCAGAAGACATCAGCGCTCTTGCCTGTATTGGTCATGGGAAAGGCCTCTATCTGCTGGATAAAAACGGTCAGGAATTTACGCGCGGTATCTTGTCTACAGATGAGCGAGCGGTCGAGCTGGCTCAAGAATTTGAGGAGCGGCTAGACGAAATCTGGGACTTGACGCACCAGCATGTTGTTGCCGTGCAAAATCCCGTTTTGCTTCGCTGGCTCAAAGAATATGAACCAGAGATTTACCAGAATATTGGGGCAATTCTGTCGGCCAAGGACTATGTCCGCTTCAAGCTGACTGGGTGTATTCAGCAAGAGATGGGAGATGCTTCAGGAAATCACTGGATTAACTTCCAGACGGGCACTTACGACAAAAGAATTACGACTTTCTTTGGTATTGAAGAAATATACGAGCTTTTGGCGCCCCAAGTGGACTATGCAGAGCTTGTTGGTGGCTTGACCCAAGAAGCTGCCGCAGCAACGGGACTTCTTGCAGGAACGCCTGTGATTGGTGGGCTCTTTGATATTGATGCTTGCGCAATCGGCTCTGGGGTCTTAGACGCCAGCACTTTTAGCGTGATTTCAGGCACTTGGAATATCAATACTTATCCCAGCAAGACGGCAGTCAGCCAAGATAGCGGCTTGATGCACTCTTATTTTCCCAATCGCGATTTTTTGATAGAGGCAGGCAGTCCAACTTCGGCGGGAAATTTGGATGCTATGATAAAAATGCTGATGATGGAGGAAATCCAAAATCTCAAGGCTTCGAATTCCTCTATTTACGATGTACTGGAAGTGTTTTTGCAGGAGACGGACGCTTCTTACAGCAAGATTCTCTTTTTCCCTTTTCTTTATGGCAGCAATATCAGCAGAGCTGCTGAGGCTTGCTTCTTTGGTCTGACAACCCAGTCCAGCAAGTCAGAGATGATTCGGGCGGTTTATGAGGGGATTGTCTATGCGCACAAGCAGCATATCGATGATTTGCTAGCGACGATTGAGCAAAGACCGCGCGCTTTGCGCTTGTCAGGCGGTGCGACAAATTCGCCATCTTGGATGCAGATGTTCGCTGATATTTTAAATATCCCAGTAGAGACGGTTGAAGCGTCAGAATTGGGTGGTCTGGGTGGTGCCATTGCTTGCTTGCAAGCGGTGGAAGATTTGAGCCTAGAAGAAGCTGTCGAAAAAATGGTTCGGGTCAAGGAGCGCTTTGAGCCTCAGGCTAAGGAACATGAGATTTATCAAAGGAAATATCGCGTTTACCAAAGTTTGCTTGCAGCCATGGAGCCTGCTTGGGCAGAGCTTTGTCAGCTACGGACGACATTAGAATAGAGGATTGGGATGAAAATAAAGCGAGAAGAATTGATTATCAACACGATTGCTTTTAAGGAAGAATTAGACAGGGGAGTCAAGCAAGAAGATTTGCTAGAAAGCGTCAAAAATCTGGGGATTTCAAGGGTTGAAATTCGGCGAGAGTTTTTAAGGGATATTGATATAGAGTTAAAAAACATCAGAAAAAAAGCTGACCTGCTAGGGCTGTCGCTCTTTTACAGTGTCAATGAGGATTTTGTCATAGGAGATAGGGTCAATCCGAAACTTAAGACTTTGCGACAGGAAGCAGAGCTCTTGGGCGCTCCCTTTATCAAATTAAACACGGGTGATGCCAGTCAGATTTCAGTAGCTTCTTTGGCAGAGTTGGCGCCTAGTTTTCAATCATCTGTCGGACTTAAGCTGGAAAATAACCAAGACCCTCTTTATGCCAGTATCAAGAATTGCCGTTTGATGATGAACAAGGTCAGCGCAGCAGACCTGCCTATTGCTTTCGTTTTTGACCTTGGCAACTGGGCTTGGATTGGAGAAGATATAGAGCAGGCTTTTGCTAGCTTGGCAGAAGTTACCGATTACCTCCATTGCAAAAATTACCGTCATGTAAATGGTCAAGTGGAGATTGCTAGTTTATTTGAAGGTGAGTTAGATGCTCCTAGCCTCATGAAGCGCTTTAGCCATGTACGCTATCTTGCCCTAGAATATCCGACTTCCTTGGAAAACTTAGAAGCAGACATCGCGCGGCTGCTGGAAAAAGAAAACTGAGGTAGGTGAACCTACTTCAGTTTTATGGCTGATAATTGATTTTGTCTTGGTCAGTGATTAGTCGAATGACGTGGCAAGGAACGCCAGTCGCCACAACATTAGCTGGGATGTCCTTAGCAGGCTGTCCAAAACTGGCATTGTAGCAGTTGGTCAGAAAGACCGTTTTTTCGCGTGCTTTGACCAACTCGGGAGTCAAGTCATTGTACATGGCACCCGAAAGAATATGCTGCTGTTGTTCTTTAAGATTCATGGGGAGCAGATTTTTTCTTTTATTATAACATGCAAGGGAGTGGGAAATAAGACTTTCCAAGTAGCTGAAAAATCCTTCATCTTTCAATTTTATAAGCGGTTGCGATATCCTAGAAAGGAAGTTTAAAGGAAAGAAAAGCAAATGATTTATTTAAATAAAAGCAGCTCTGTCTTGCTCAACTATCTTTTGCAGTTGATAGAGCCTGAAACAATTATGGCGATTTCTCGTGCCACAGGGCAATCGCGCCGCAAAATTTATTATCATTTAGAAAAAATAAACGACGCTTTGCCTCAAGGAGTTAACAAGATTGTCAGCCAGCCGCGAGTCGGACTGGTTTTGACAGCGGAACAACGAGAAGCTTGTGAAGCCTTGCTTGAAAGCGTGGATGCTCACAGCTATGTCATGAGTATGGAAGAGCGCATGCAGCTGATGCTTCTTTTTATCTGCGTCTTGAAAGAGCGCGTGACGATTGAAAAGCTCATGGATTTGACCGAGGTGTCGCGTAATACAGTGCTCAAAGACCTTAACACCATTCGTAGCCAGCTGACGGTCGAGCAGTATCAGATTAGTCTCATTACAACCAAGTCGCAGGGCTATGTTCTCAAATGCCACCCGCTCAATAAAGTCCAGTACGTTCATGCTCTGTTGACCACGATTTTTTCTGAGGGCAATAGCGGTTTTATGCGGATTTTGGGAAGTAAAATCAAGCAGTTTGTGCAGGAAGATGTGCTGCTGTCCGAGGAATTACAAATTTTTCTCAACCAGCAGGTGCATTTTATCGAGCAGGACTTGGGTAAGAAAATCAATCGCTATGAAATCGAGTTTATGCTCAAGGTTCTGCCTTATCTGCTGCTGTCCTACCGTAATATGACCTTGAGCGAGCAGGAGAAGGACGATTTGTACCGCGAGTTTTCTCTTATTCGTAAGCGCGTGGAATACAGCACGGCTAAGAAACTTCAGACTTTGCTGGACGAAAAATTGGGCTTGCGTTTGGATGAGATTGAGCTGTCTTGGATTGCGGTTTTATTGCTTTCTCATCGAAAAGACCAGGATTTACATGCAACTAGTGAAGATTTCGCGGATTTGCAACTGGCCATTGACAATTTCATCTGGGATTTTGAAGCACATTCTCCCTATGAGCTGGAAAATCGTGACGATCTGATTCGCAATCTCATGACCCACTGTAAGGCGCTTTTGTTCCGCAAGACTTATGGCATTTTGTCCAAAAATCCGCTGACGCGGCACATTTTGCAAAAGTATCCTGAGCTTTATCACTATACCGAGCAGAGCGTGGGGATTTTAGAGGAGGCCTGGCTCATTTCGCTGACGCGAGGCGAGATTGCGTACTTGGCTATGCACCTAGGTGGTGCTTTGAAGCCGCAGGCGACGGAGCCCAAGGAGGTCAAGCAGATTTATATTGTCTGCGATGAGGGGGTGGCAGTCCAGCGCCTCTTGCTCAAGCAGTGCCAGTATTATTTTCCGCATGACTATATCCGCGCGGTCTTTACAAGTGAGCAATTTAAGAGCGTGGAAGACCTGCTGGAAGTGGATTTGCTGATTGTGACCGGCGACGGGCTTAGCAGTAGATTTCCGCTGGTGCAGGTCAATCCTATTTTTGACTATGAAGACGTGGTCAAGCTCAACAGCTTTATCAAGTATCGCCTGATAGCCAGTCAGCACAGCGATTTCAGAAGTGAGCTAGAGCGGCTCTTGGGGCATTATCTTACCAATAGCGAAGAAGCCAAGGAACTCCAGTACCAAATCGAAAATCTGATCGAAAAGCAGATTTTGACTGGAAATTAGCTTGATTTTACCAGTTCACTACGATATTTGGTCTAACTTTATGGCTTCAACCGACGAAATCCTTGCCCTTTGGAAAATGCGTAAGGAATGCTTACAATATCAATTCCACCCATTTATCTGGGAAGTTGGTGGCAAGTACACTTATCCGCAAGATAAGGACAGAATTAAGTACCACCACCCACGTGGCTTTGATGATTGTTTTGAACAAGACTCTAATATTCAATTTAAATACTTGCTCTAATATAAAAATATTCTTTGGATGTTATCCGTATGTTGCATGATACGGATAATTTTCATATAATAGTAGAATAGAATGTGTGATTCAATAATCACCTCAAATAGAAAGGAAATTCTATGTCAAATCTATCTGTTAATGCAATCCGTTTCCTAGGTATTGACGCTATCAACAAAGCCAACTCAGGTCACCCAGGTGTGGTTATGGGAGCGGCTCCTATGGCTTACAGCCTCTTTACAAAACAACTTCGTATCAATCCAGCTCAACCCAACTGGATTAACCGCGACCGTTTTATTCTTTCAGCTGGTCATGGTTCAATGCTTCTTTATGCCCTTCTTCACCTTTCTGGCTTTGAAGATGTTAGTATGGATGAGATCAAGAGCTTCCGCCAATGGGGATCAAAAACACCAGGTCACCCAGAATTTGGCCATACAGCAGGAATTGATGCTACGACAGGTCCTCTAGGTCAAGGGATCTCAACTGCCACTGGTTTTGCGCAAGCAGAACGTTTCTTGGCAGCCAAATATAACCGCGAGGGCTACAATATCTTTGACCACTATACTTACGTTATCTGTGGAGACGGAGATTTGATGGAAGGTGTTTCAAGCGAGGCGGCTTCATACGCAGGCTTGCAAAAACTAGACAAGTTGGTTGTTCTTTATGATTCAAATGACATCAACTTAGATGGTGAAACAAAGGATTCCTTTACAGAAAGTGTTCGTGACCGTTACAATGCCTACGGTTGGCATACTGCCTTGGTTGAAGATGGAACAGACTTGGAAGCTATCCATGCTGCTATCGAAGCAGCTAAAGCTTCAGGTAAACCATCTTTGATTGAAGTGAAGACTGTTATTGGATATGGTTCTCCAAACAAACAAGGAACTAATGCTGTACACGGTGCCCCTCTTGGAGCAGATGAAACTGCAGCTACTCGTCAAGCGCTTGGTTGGGACTACGAACCATTTGAAATCCCAGAACAAGTATATGCTGATTTCAAAGAACATGTTGCAGACCGTGGTGCATCAGCTTATCAAGCTTGGACAAAATTAGTTGCTGACTATAAAGAAGCTCACCCAGAATTGGCTGCAGAAGTAGAAGCTATCATCGACGGGCGTGATCCAGTTGAAGTGACTCCAGCAGACTTCCCAGCCTTAGAAAATGGCTTCTCTCAAGCAACTCGTAATTCAAGCCAAGATGCCTTGAACGTTGTAGCTGCTAAGTTACCAACCTTCCTCGGTGGATCAGCTGACCTTGCTCACTCAAACATGACTTATATCAAGACTGACGGACTTCAAGACGATGCTAATCGCTTGAACCGTAACATTCAGTTTGGTGTTCGTGAATTTGCAATGGGAACGATCTTGAACGGGATGGCTCTTCACGGTGGACTTCGTGTATACGGTGGAACTTTCTTCGTCTTCTCTGACTATGTGAAGGCAGCTGTCCGCTTGTCAGCCTTGCAAGGGCTTCCTGTGACTTATGTCTTTACCCACGATTCAATCGCAGTTGGTGAAGATGGTCCAACGCACGAACCAGTTGAACACCTAGCAGGTCTTCGTGCTATGCCAAATCTAAATGTTTTCCGTCCAGCAGATGCGCGTGAAACTCAAGCTGCTTGGTACCTTGCAGTGACAAGTGAGAAAACACCAACTGCCCTTGTATTGACCCGTCAAAACTTGACTGTCGAAGAGGGAACAGACTTTGACAAAGTTGCAAAAGGTGCCTATGTTGTTTATGAAAATGTAGCAGACTTTGATACCATCTTGATTGCAACAGGTTCAGAGGTCAATCTTGCTGTCTCAGCTGCCAAAGAATTGGCTAGTCAAGGAGCAAAAGTCCGCGTAGTCAGCATGCCATCTACAGATGTCTTTGATAAACAAGATGTAGCTTACAAGGAAGAAATTCTTCCAAATGCAGTTCGCCGTCGTGTTGCAGTCGAAATGGGTGCAACTCAAAACTGGTACAAATATGTTGGTCTCGATGGTGCCGTTCTCGGTATTGATACCTTCGGAGCCTCTGCCCCAGCACCAAAAGTATTGGCAGAATATGGCTTTACTGTAGAAAATCTTGTAAAAGTCGTTCAAAACTTGAAATAATCCTAAAAATCAGGGCACAAGCTCTGGTTTTTCTTACCAGAAAAGCAAGGTACAATCTTGTAAAAGTAGCTGAAATTTGATATAGTAGTCCTATGTAAAAGACAAAGGAGAAGAAAATGAATCCAAATTATACATTCTTAATCATGCTTGTAGCGATGTTGGGCTTGATGTTCTTTATGCAACGCTCTCAAAAGAAACAAGCACAAAAACGTATGGAAAGCTTAAATAAACTACAAAAAGGCTATGAAGTTATTACAATCGGTGGACTTTACGGAACAGTTGATGAAGTCGATACTGAGAAGAGAACAATTGTTCTTGATGTAGATGGAGTTTACTTGACTTTTGAACTAGCTGCTATCAAGACTGTATTACCACTTAAAGAAACAGCTTCACTCGAAGGTGCAATTGAAAAATAAGACGGGATCACGAACTCCCGTTTTTCTATAAAAGAAAGGAAATGGGATGAAAAAACTAGTCTTTGTCTGTCTAGGAAATATTTGCCGCAGTCCTATGGCCGAGTTTGTTATGAAATCAATGACAGATAACTACGAAATCCAAAGTCGAGCGACTTCCTCTTGGGAACATGGCAATCTGATTCATAAGGGCACTCAGGGAATTTTTCAACAGTATCAGATTCCTTATGACAAGAACAAGACATCGCTTCAGATTAGTAAGGAAGATTTTGAAGCCTTTGATTATATTATCGGCATGGATACTTCAAATGTTTCTGATTTACGTCAGATGTGTCCAGAAGGCTTGCAATATAAGATTTACTCATTTGCATCTGAAAGTGTCCCAGATCCTTGGTATACAGGAGATTTTGAGGAAACTTATCAGCGTGTTCAGGAGGGCTGTCAAGCTTGGTTAGAACGTTTAGAGAAGGAGAGTGAAGATGGAAAATCTTAAGAATTTTTACGAAAAGTATCGTGTCTATCTGACTCGTCCACGTTTAGAACTTCTAGCAGTAGTTACCATTGCAGTCTGTGCTGTACTCGTCTTTTTTCTAAATATTCCCGGAAAAGGTGTCTTAAAACTGGATAATGGAACGATTGTTTATGACGGCAGTCTTGTCCGTGGTAAAATGAATGGTCAAGGAACCATCACCTTCCAAAATGGAGACCAATATACAGGTGGTTTCAGCAATGGAGCTTTCAACGGAAAAGGTACCTTTCAAGCCAAAGAAGGCTGGACCTACGAAGGTGATTTTGTAAATGGTCAAGCTGAAGGAAAAGGAAAACTAACAACAGAACAAGAAGTAGTTTATGAAGGGACTTTTAAACAAGGCGTTTTTCAACAAAAATAAAGCCTCCTTATCAAAGGAGGTATTATTAGAAATACAAAGTAAGCGCTTACCTGTAAATCTCTTTCTTTCCAAGTCCCTCTTCCAAATAAGTTTGTGAAATAAAAAAATATTTGAAATAAGTTTCACAAACTTTGAAAGAAAAACCTTATAAGAAAGGAAAATGAGAAAAAATTCACAAGGAACTAAAAATTCTTTGTGAAATGTTTATGAAACTGTTTACAAAGTTGAAATAATGCGTTATAATAAACTTGTGAAAAAATTAACAAAGGATTAAATCCTTGAAAGCTATGGAGGAAAATATGGCTGATAAAAAAACTATGACACCAGAGGAAAAGAAACTCGCTGCTGAAAAGCATGTCGATGGGTTGGTGCAAAAAGCTCTAGTTGCCCTTGAAGAAATGCGTAAGTTGGATCAAGAGCAAGTTGACTACATCGTAGCTAAAGCGTCAGTGGCAGCTTTGGATGCCCACGGAGAATTGGCTTTACATGCCTTTGAAGAAACAGGACGTGGTGTATTCGAAGATAAAGCGACTAAGAACTTGTTTGCTTGTGAACACGTGGTAAACAACATGCGTCATACTAAAACAGTTGGCGTTATCGAAGAAGACGATGTAACAGGATTGACTCTCATCGCTGAACCGGTTGGTGTTGTCTGTGGTATTACTCCTACAACAAACCCAACATCAACAGCAATCTTCAAATCATTGATTTCATTGAAGACACGTAATCCAATTGTCTTTGCCTTCCACCCATCAGCTCAAGAATCATCAGCTCACGCAGCTCAAATCGTTCGTGATGCTGCGATTAAAGCAGGTGCTCCTGAAAACTGTGTACAGTGGATTACTGAACCATCTATGGAAGCAACAAGTGCCCTTATGAACCACGAAGGTGTTGCAACAATCCTTGCAACAGGTGGTAATGCCATGGTTAAAGCCGCATACTCATGTGGTAAACCAGCTCTTGGGGTAGGTGCCGGAAACGTTCCAGCCTATGTTGAAAAATCAGCAAACATCCGTCAAGCTGCACACGATATCGTCATGTCTAAATCATTTGATAACGGTATGGTCTGTGCCTCTGAACAAGCGGTTATCATTGATAAAGAAATTTACGATGAATTTGTAGCAGAGTTCAAATCATATCACACTTACTTTGTAAACAAAAAAGAAAAAGCACTTCTTGAAGAATTCTGCTTCGGCGTGAAAGCAAACAGCAAAAACTGTGCTGGTGCAAAATTGAACGCTGACATAGTTGGTAAACCAGCAACTTGGATTGCAGAGCAAGCAGGATTTACAGTTCCAGAAGGAACAAACATTCTTGCTGCAGAATGTAAAGAAGTTGGTGAAAACGAGCCATTGACTCGTGAAAAATTGTCACCAGTTATCGCAGTTTTGAAATCTGAAAGCCGTGAAGATGGTATTACTAAGGCTCGTCAAATGGTTGAATTTAACGGTCTTGGACACTCAGCAGCCATCCACACAGCTGATGAAGAATTGACTAAAGAATTTGGTAAAGCTGTTAAAGCTATTCGTGTTATCTGTAACTCACCTTCTACTTTCGGTGGTATCGGGGACGTTTACAATGCCTTCTTGCCATCATTGACACTCGGATGTGGTTCTTACGGACGCAACTCAGTTGGGGATAACGTTAGTGCCATTAACCTCTTGAATATCAAAAAAGTCGGAAGACGGAGAAATAACATGCAATGGATGAAACTTCCTTCAAAAACATACTTTGAACGTGATTCAATTCAATACCTTCAAAAATGTCGTGACGTTGAACGTGTCATGATCGTTACTGACCATGCCATGGTAGAGCTTGGTTTCCTTGATCGTATCATCGAACAACTTGATCTTCGTCGCAATAAGGTTGTTTACCAAATCTTTGCTGATGTAGAACCAGATCCAGATATCACTACAGTTGAACGTGGTACTGAAATCATGCGTGCTTTCAAACCAGATACAATCATCGCTCTTGGTGGTGGATCTCCAATGGATGCTGCTAAAGTAATGTGGCTCTTCTATGAACAACCAGAAGTGGACTTCCGTGACCTTGTTCAAAAATTCATGGATATCCGTAAACGTGCCTTCAAATTCCCATTGCTTGGTAAGAAGACTAAATTCATCGCGATCCCAACTACATCTGGTACAGGATCTGAAGTAACGCCATTTGCCGTTATCTCTGATAAAGCAAACAACCGTAAATACCCAATCGCTGACTACTCATTGACACCAACTGTGGCAATCGTAGACCCTGCCTTAGTATTGACAGTTCCTGGATTTGTAGCTGCTGATACTGGTATGGACGTATTGACTCACGCAACTGAAGCTTACGTATCACAAATGGCTAGCGACTACACTGACGGTCTTGCGCTTCAAGCTATCAAACTTGTATTCGAAAACCTTGAAAGCTCAGTTAAGAATGCAGATTTCCATTCACGTGAGAAAATGCATAACGCTTCAACAATCGCTGGTATGGCCTTTGCCAATGCCTTCTTAGGTATTTCTCACTCAATGGCCCATAAGATTGGTGCGCAATTCCACACAATCCACGGTCGTACAAATGCAATCTTGCTCCCATACGTTATCCGCTACAACGGTACACGTCCAGCTAAGACAGCAACATGGCCTAAGTACAACTACTACCGTGCAGATGAGAAGTACCAAGACATCGCTCGTATGCTTGGACTTCCAGCTTCTACTCCAGAAGAAGGTGTGGAATCTTACGCAAAAGCTGTCTACGAACTTGGTGAGCGCGTAGGTATCCAGATGAACTTCAAAGCACAAGGTATCGACGAAAAAGAATGGAAAGAACATTCACGTGAATTGGCCTTCCTTGCTTACGAAGACCAATGTTCACCTGCTAACCCACGCCTTCCAATGGTTGACCATATGCAAGAAATCATCGAAGATTCTTACTATGGCTACAAAGAAAGACCAGGACGCCGTAAATAATTGTTATCAGCCTAGAGGCAGGAATTTCCTGTCTCTTTTTTGTAAAATTGGAAGATTGAAAATAATTTTTAGCTTTTCTATTTTCACTTTTCATTTTAAAAGGAAACCGGTAAATGACTAGGTAGACAAAGAAAGACAGCAGTATAGGCTTTCAAAGGAGAAAGAAAAATAAGTGAGGTGTAGACAAAAAACAACGCCCGTACTTGCAATTCAACTCAAATAGTTATATAATAGGTTTGTTGAAAGGTGATTTGTAGTGATTCAAGTTACTCTTTTCACAATAAAAATTTCATGATTTTCATAAGGAGGAAATCACTAATGGTAGTTAAAGTTGGTATTAACGGTTTCGGACGTATCGGTCGTCTTGCTTTCCGCCGTATCCAAAACGTAGAAGGTGTTGAAGTTACTCGCATCAACGACCTTACAGATCCAGTTATGCTTGCACACTTGTTGAAATATGACACAACTCAAGGTCGTTTCGACGGAACTGTGGAAGTTAGAGAAGGTGGATTTGAAGTTAACGGTAAATTCATCCGTGTTTCTGCTGAACGTGATCCAGAACAAATCGACTGGGCTAACGACGGTGTAGAAATCGTTCTTGAAGCTACTGGTTTCTTTGCTAAGAAAGCAGCTGCTGAAAAACACTTGCACCCAGGTGGAGCTAAGAAAGTTGTTATTACTGCTCCTGGTGGAAACGACGTTAAAACAGTTGTATTCAACACTAACCACGATGTTCTTGACGGTACTGAAACAGTTATCTCAGGTGCTTCATGTACTACAAACTGCTTGGCTCCTATGGCTAAAGCTCTTCAAGACAACTTTGGTGTTGTTGAAGGATTGATGACTACTATCCACGCTTACACTGGTGACCAAATGATCCTTGACGGACCACACCGTGGTGGTGACCTTCGCCGTGCTCGCGCTGGTGCTGCAAACATCGTTCCTAACTCAACTGGTGCTGCAAAAGCTATCGGTCTTGTAATTCCAGAATTGAACGGTAAACTTGACGGATCTGCACAACGCGTTCCAACTCCAACTGGATCAGTTACTGAATTGGTAGCTGTTCTTGAAAAGAACGTTACTGTTGATGAAGTGAACGCAGCTATGAAAGCAGCTTCAAACGAATCATACGGTTACACAGAAGATCCAATCGTATCTTCAGATATCGTAGGTATGTCTTACGGTTCATTGTTTGACGCAACTCAAACTAAAGTTCTTGACGTTGACGGTAAACAATTGGTTAAAGTTGTTTCATGGTACGACAACGAAATGTCATACACTGCACAACTTGTTCGTACTCTTGAATACTTCGCAAAAATCGCTAAATAATTCTTGAGTCGATAGAAAAGCAAGGCCTCTGGTCTTGCTTTTCTTATATGGAAAAATGGATGACACAATCATCCATTCTTTTTTAATTCTTTTTCAAAAGTATTTGAAAGGGTAGTGAAAGTTAGCTTCTCTAAAGTAAGTGGATGGGTAAAGGAAAGTCGAAAGGCGTGGAGCATAAGACGACTTGTCTTTGATTTACTATTATAGAGAGGATCACCCAGGATAGGAAGATCATGATGGGAAAGGTGGACACGAATCTGATGGGTTCGCCCTGTCTTTAGTTTGCAACGAACTAAGGAAGTTTTGTTTGGGAATTGCTTTAATCTGCTTACATGCGTTTCAGCATATTGCCCATTTTTTGTATCAACTATTCGTTTTCTGCGGTCATGGCGATCACGCCCAATTTTGTCCCTGAAAACAAGCTCTTTGCTGTTGATATTTCCATCAACTAGTGCCCAGTATTCCCTAGAAATCTCTTTTTTCTCCAGTAAGCGATTGAGAATAGGCAGGATAAAAGGATTTTTAGCAAAGAGAACCAAACCACTGGTTTCCATGTCCAGACGATGAACGACATAGCAGGTTTGGCCAACATAGGCACTGACATGGTTAAGAAGGGCGGTTTCGTTTGGCTGATTACCATGCGTTTTCATCCCCTCTGGTTTGTTCACAATAACTAAGTGTTGATCTTGATAAACTTCCTGAATGAGGTTTGGGTTGCCCCAAGGAATTTCTTTTTCGGGATAATCTTCCTCGTCAAAAGCCAATTGGCAAACATCTCCAGGATTTACCGTCTCGTTCCAATGAACTTCTCGCTGATTAATCAAAATGTGTTTCTTGATTCTCAAAAAATGACGGATTTTTCTAGGGATGAGGAGTTGTTCCTCAAGTAATTGCTTTACCGTCATTTGAGGTAGAGAGTCTGGTAATGTAAATGTGAATTTCATACAGATATTGTAACAAAAAAAGCCCTATTTGGATAGAAAATAGCTAAATTCTTGTCTTCCCATGATGAAGATGATAAAATAAACGCATGAAATTAGATAAATTATTTGAGAAATTTCTTTCTCTTTTTAAAAAAGAAACAAGTGAATCAGAGGATTCTGATTCTACTAGCTTACGTCGCTCTCGTAGTGATCGAAAAAAATTAGCCCAAGTAGGTCCGATTCGAAAATTCTGGCGTCGCTATCATCTAACAAAGATTGTCCTTATACTAGGTTTGAGTGCAGGTTTGCTAGTTGGAACCTATTTGTTTGCTGTAGCCAAGTCAACCAATGTCAATGATTTACAAAATGCCTTGAAAACTCGGACTATCATTTTTGACCGTGAAGAAAAAGAGGCCGGTGCCTTGTCTGGTCAAAAAGGAACTTATGTTGAATTGACTGATATCAGTAAAAATTTGCAGAATGCCGTTATTGCGACAGAAGACCGTTCTTTTTATAAAAATGACGGGATTAACTATGGTCGTTTCTTCTTGGCTATTGTAACTGCTGGTCGTTCAGGTGGTGGTTCTACTATTACCCAACAGCTGGCTAAAAACGCCTATCTGTCGCAGGATCAAACTGTTGAGAGAAAAGCGAAAGAATTTTTCCTTGCCTTAGAATTAACAAAAAAATATAGTAAGGATCAAATTCTAACCATGTACCTTAACAACGCTTATTTTGGAAATGGTGTGTGGGGTGTAGAAGATGCGAGTAAGAAATACTTTGGAGTTTCTGCATCAGAAGTGAGTTTGGATCAAGCTGCGACTCTGGCAGGGATGCTCAAGGGGCCGGAACTGTATAATCCCTTGAATTCCGTAGAAGATTCTACCAATCGGCGCGATACTGTCTTGCAGAATATGGTTGCAGCGGGTTACATTGATAAAAACCAAGAAACCGAAGCTGTTGAAGTTGATATGACTTCGCAATTGCACGATAAGTATGAAGGGAAAATTTCAGATTACCGCTATCCTTCTTATTTTGATGCGGTGGTTAATGAAGCCGTTTCCAAGTATAATCTAACAGAGGAAGAAATTGTCAATAATGGCTACCGCATTTATACAGAGCTGGACCAAAACTATCAAGCAAATATGCAGGTTGTCTATGAAAATACATCGCTATTTCCGAGGGCAGAGGATGGAACATTTGCTCAATCAGGAAGTGTGGCTCTCGAACCGAAAACAGGTGGAGTTCGTGGAGTTGTCGGTCAGGTTGCTGGCAATGATAAAACTGGATTCCGGAATTTCAACTATGCAACTCAATCAAAACGTAGCCCTGGTTCTACAATTAAGCCTTTAGTTGTTTATACGCCTGCAGTTGAAGCTGGCTGGGCTTTGAATAAGCAGTTGGATAACCATACTATGCAGTATGACAGCTATAAGGTTGATAACTATGCCGGGATCAAAACGAGTCGAGAAGTTCCTATGTATCAAGCCTTGGCAGAATCGCTTAATCTGCCTGCTGTTGCCACTGTTAATGATTTGGGCGTTGATAAGGCTTTTGAGGCAGGCGAAAAATTCGGACTCAACATGGAAAAGGTCGACCGTGTTCTTGGCGTCGCCTTGGGAAGCGGTGTTGAAACCAACCCTCTGCAAATGGCTCAAGCATATGCTGCCTTTGCAAATGAAGGTTTAATGCCGGAAGCTCATTTTATTAGTAGAATTGAAAATGCTAGTGGTCAGGTCATTGCGAGCCATAAAAATTCACAAAAACGGGTGATTGATAAGTCTGTAGCTGATAAGATGACCAGTATGATGTTGGGGACATTCACCAACGGTACCGGTATTAGTTCATCTCCTGCAGATTATGTCATGGCAGGAAAAACTGGAACAACTGAAGCTGTTTTCAATCCTGAATACACAAGTGACCAGTGGGTAATTGGTTATACTCCGGATGTAGTGATTAGTCACTGGCTTGGTTTCCCTACCACTGATGAAAGCCACTATCTAGCAGGATCTACTTCAAACGGTGCAGCCCATGTCTTTAGAAACATTGCAAATACCATTTTACCTTATACGCCAGGAAGTACCTTTACAGTTGAAAATGCTTATAAGCAAAATGGAATTGCACCAGCCAATACAAGAAATCAAGTACAGAGTAATGAAGAAAATCAGGCGGATAATAGCCTTTCTGATATTAGAAGTCGTGCACAAAATCTGGTAGATGAGGCTAGCCGTGCTATCTCGGATGCTAAAATTAAGGAAAAGGCTCAAACGATATGGGATTCGGTAGTCAATCTATTTCGTTAAGATGCTTGTCAAAGCCTAGCTTTCTTGTTATAATAGATAAGATGGAGGCGTTATGGCATTAAAAAAAGCAAGCCTAGCTTGTGCGGTTTGTGGTTCGAGAAACTATTCAATCAAGATCAGCGGAAACCCCAAGCCAACACGACTAGAAGTAAATAAATTTTGTAAACATTGTGGTAAGTACACTACACACAGAGAAACGAGATAGGAGAGAGCGATGCGTTTTATTGGAGATATTTTTAGACTTCTTAAAGACACAACATGGCCAACTCGCAAGGAAAGCTGGAGAGATTTTCGTTCTATCATGGAATACACTGCTTTCTTTGTTGTGATTATTTATATTTTTGACAAGTTGATTGTTTCAGGTTTGATTCGATTTATTAACATTTTTTAGAAGACCTGTGGAGTTATTCACGCTAGAAATCTTCTATTATGAAAGGAAGTATCATGGATAGTTTTGATAAAGGATGGTTTGTCTTACAAACCTATTCTGGTTATGAAAATAAGGTAAAAGAAAATCTATTACAACGTGCACAAACCTACAATATGTTGGATAATATTTTACGTGTTGAAATTCCAACACAAACAGTGCAAGTTGAAAAAAATGGAAAGAGAAAAGAAGTAGAAGAAAATCGCTTTCCAGGTTATGTTCTTGTGGAAATGGTGATGACAGATGAAGCTTGGTTTGTTGTTCGAAACACACCAAACGTTACAGGATTTGTCGGATCTCACGGAAATAGATCAAAACCAACTCCATTATTGGAACAAGAAATCCGTGATATCTTGATTTCTATGGGACAAACTGTACAAGAGTTTGATATTCATGTTGAAGTTGGTCAAACTGTACGTATCATTGATGGTGCTTTTGCAGACTATACTGGTAAGATTACAGAGATTGATAACAATAAAGTGAAGATGATTATCTCTATGTTTGGTAATGACACAGTTGCAGAAGTAAACCTAAACCAAATTGCAGAATTATAACCCTGAGAGAGGCATGTCCTCTCTTTTTTGTGCAGTTTAGACGGTGTAGGGA
>NZ_JAKUXJ010000007.1:0-14703 GCF_026782895.1 Streptococcus mitis | reverse complement strand
CTATAGGTCAATGGACTGGCCCCGAGTGCCACTCCTAGGCGGGTAATTTCTGCCAAGCCTCGAGCGATGATGGCTGCCTTGGCATTGTCACCAAATCCCAAACCATGTAAAGCTCCAGCACCGACAGCAATAATATTTTTAAGAGCACCAGCAGTTTCAACCCCGATAACATCCGTATTAGTATAAAGTCGGAAGTAGTGATTACTAAAGAGCTCCTGAACGTATTGAGCTGTTTGTAAATTCTTAGAAGCAGCAGTGATTAAAGTCAGGTCACGAACAATGGTTTCTTCCGCATGACTAGGTCCTGAAACAACGACAATATCACTGCGGAGATGTTCAGGAATTTCTTCTTCAAGGATGGTTGATAATCGTTTATGACTATCAGGCTCTAATCCCTTTGAAGCGTGCATGATGATAGCCTTATGATCCAAGGTTTTTGCAACTTGTTGGGCAACAAGTCGTGTCACTTTTGTTGGGACAACAAATAAAATCGCATCCACATCTTTTAATGCCTCTGCTAAGTCAGTGTAGGCAATGATATTTTCATCTAGAACGACATCTTTAAAGTAGTGCTTGTTAGTATGATAGGTATTAATTTCATTGATTTGCTCGGGAAGATTTCCCCAAATACGTACCTCGTGTCCATTGTCATTTAAGACTTGTGAAAGGGCAGTTCCCCAAGATCCAGGCCCCAAGACGGCGACGGTTTGTTTTTCCATGATTTCCTCCTTAATAGAGTCCTTTCCATTATTCTATCATATTCTAGAGGATTTTGCACTTGCATTGCTGGGGAGTGATGGCTTTGTTGCTTGAAAAATATACAAAAACCGAGCCTAAGTAATAAACTCTTAGTCTCGGTTTTGATATTCCTTAAAGAATAACTAGGTTTATTTCAATTGATCTGTAATGTCTTTTGATAGCAACATTCCCAGATGGTAAGTTTTATTGATGTAAGCAATGACATCATTGATATTTTCAGTCGTATGAATTTTTTCTTTGATGTTAGACCTGAATGTTTCATCCTTTAAAAGTTGTTCTTGGTAGAGTTTTTGCAGTCTCTCCTTCTCGTACTTATTGAGCAGAAAAAGGAAAACCAAGCTAATCACAACGAGGACATAAGCATATTGGCTCATAGGAAATCTCCCTGTATGATAAAGAAGTAGTAGTGAATAAATCGATTTAGTGGATCTAAAATAGCAGAACAAGTCAGCAAAACTTGATAAGATTTTTGATAGACCTCTAAACCTAATTACGTATAGGATTTGGTCTTAGTTACTTAGACTGTTTTACAATCAAGTAACTTGAAGATTACGACGTTTTAGGACATAAATCAATCATATTTATGTCCTAAAACTAGTGAAGCGCCTAGCCAAAGTCCGAATAGGATTTGGCGTTAGTTACTTAGATTGCTCTGCAATCAAGTAACTTTGGCGATTTACATCTTCTCTGGCGCTTCTACTCCAAGCAAGCGAAGGGCTTCTTTGAGAACGACTGCAGTTGCGTAGCTGAGAGCTAGACGGCTGTCGCGTTCGGGGCTATCATCCAAGATACGTGTATGTGCATAGTACTTGTTGAAGGCTTGAGACAGGCTAATTGCAAATTTAGCAATGATAGAAGGTTCAAAGTTATCCGCCGCACGGTTGATAATACGTGGGAAGTCTTGGATGAGTTTAATGATTTCCCAGCTTTCAGTATCATTCAAGCTATATTTTTCAGCTGTTTCAGGTTTGAAATCGACTTTGCGTAAGATAGATTGGATACGAGCGTAGGCATATTGAACATAAGGTCCAGTTTCACCTTCGAAGGATACCATGGCCTCTAGGTCGAAGTCGTATCCATTTGTACGGTCAGTCTTAAGGTCATAGAATTTAATGGCCCCAACCCCAACAGCATGCGCTACCTGGTCTTTGTTTTCAAGTTCAGGATTTTTAGCCTCGATTTGGGCTTTGGCACGACTAACAGCCTCTGCAACAGTAGGCTCTAGCAAGATGACATTCCCTTTACGAGTAGAGAGTTTCTTCCCTTCTTTTGTAACTAAACCAAAAGGAACGTGAGTAATGTCGTCACTCCAGCCATAGCCCATCTCTTGCAAGACAGCCTTGAGTTGTTTAAAGTGGGCAGATTGCTCTTGACCAACGACGTAGATAGATTTAGCAAATTGGTATTCGTTTTTACGGTAAAGGGCTGCAGCCAAGTCACGTGTGATGTAGAGAGTTGCACCATCAGATTTCTTGATGAGGGCTGGGTGTTCAATTCCATATTTCTCAAGATTCACAACTTGGGCACCTTCTGATTCAACAAGAAGGCCTTTTTCAGAAAGAATGTCTACAACTGCATCCATCTTATCGTTGTAGAAGGCTTCTCCATTGTAGCTGTCAAATTCGACTTGCAATTCATTGTAAAGGCGGTTAAATTCCACCAAACTTTCATCACGGAACCATTGCCAAAGAGCGAGAGCTTCTTCATCTCCATTTTCAAGTTTACGGAACCATTCGCGTGCTTCTTCATCCAAGCTAGGGTCATTTTCAGCTTCAGCGTTGATGCGGACATAGAGTTTAAGGAGTTCATCGATTGGATGAGCTTTTACAGCTTCTTCGTCACCCCATTTTTTGTAGGCAACAATCAGCATCCCAAACTGTTTACCCCAGTCTCCCAAATGGTTGACCTTGACTGTTTGATAACCGATTTTTTGGAAAATATGTGACAAGCTATCTCCGATAACAGTTGAACGTAGGTGACCAATAGAAAATGGTTTAGCAATATTGGGACTAGACATGTCGATAACAACATTTTTTTGTTTGCCAATAGTTTGGTCAGCATAGTGTTCTTTTTCAGTGATAACAGCTTGCAATACTTGAGCAGAAATGGCAGATTTATCAAGGAAAAAGTTGACGTAAGGTCCTGTTGCGACAACCTTTTCAAAGGCTTGGCTGTTAATTTTTTCAGCCAGTTCAGCCGCAATCATTTGAGGTGCTTTACGTTCTACTTTTGCAAGTGAAAAAGCAGGGAAAGCGATGTCTCCCATTTCTGAGTTTTTAGGGGTTTCCAGTAAATTTAAAATAGCCTCTTGGTCCAGGCTATCAATGACGCTAGCCAATTCGCTAGCAATCAATTCTTTTGTATTCATTAAGAGCTCCTTTTTGGACTTTTCTACTATTTTATCACAATTTTAAAGAAAGAAGAAAAAATTTTTGAAATCTCCTATTTTTTTGGTATAATATAGTTATAAAATTAGTTATAAATATGCATATAAGAGGATTTTATGAGAAAAAGAGATCGTCATCAGTTAATAAAAAAAATGATTACTGAGGAGAAATTAAGTACACAAAAAGAAATTCAAGATCGGTTGGAGGCGCACAATGTCTTTGTGACGCAGACAACCCTGTCTCGTGATTTGCGCGAAATCGGCTTGACCAAGGTCAAGAAAAATGATATGGTGTATTATGTACTAGCAAATGAGACAGAAAAGATTGATTTGGTGGAATTTTTGTCTCATCATTTAGAAGGTGTTGCAAGAGCAGAGTTTACCTTGGTACTTCATACCAAATTGGGAGAAGCCTCTGTTTTAGCAAATATTGTAGATGCAAACAAGGATGAATGGATTTTAGGAACAGTTGCTGGTGCTAATACCTTATTGGTCATTTGTCGAGACCAGCACGTTGCCAAACTCATGGAAGATCGTTTGCTAGATTTGATGAAAGATAAGTAAGGTCTTGGGAGTTGCTCTCAAGACTTATTTTTAACAAGGAGAGACGGAAAATGGCGACAGAAAAGCTATCACCGGGCATGCAACAGTACGTGGATATTAAAAAGCAATATCCAGATGCTTTTTTGCTCTTTCGGATGGGTGATTTTTATGAATTATTTTATGAGGATGCGGTCAATGCTGCGCAGATTCTGGAAATTTCCTTAACGAGTCGCAACAAGAATGCGGACAATCCGATTCCTATGGCGGGTGTCCCCTATCATTCTGCCCAACAGTATATCGATGTCTTGATTGAGCAGGGCTATAAGGTAGCTATCGCAGAGCAGATGGAAGATCCTAAACAAGCAGTTGGGGTTGTGAAACGAGAGGTTGTTCAGGTCATTACGCCAGGGACAGTTGTCGATAGCAGTAAGCCGGATAGTCAGAATAATTTTTTGGTTGCCATAGACCGCGAAGGCAATCAATTTGGCTTAGCTTATATGGACCTGGTGACGGGTGACTTTTATGTGACAGGTCTTTTGGATTTCACGCTGGTTTGTGGGGAAATCCGCAATCTCAAGGCGCGAGAAGTGGTGTTGGGCTATGTCTCGTCTGAGGAAGAGGAACAAATCCTCAGTCGTCAGATGAATCTGGTACTTTCCTATGAAAAAGAAGGCTTTGAAGACCTTCATTTACTGGATTCACGATTGGCACCTGTGGAGCAAGCGGCATCTAGTAAGTTGCTCCAGTATGTTCATCGGACTCAGATGAGGGAATTGAACCACCTCAAACCTGTTATCCGCTATGAAATCAAGGATTTCTTGCAGATGGATTATGCGACCAAGGCTAGTCTCGATTTGGTTGAGAATGCTCGTTCAGGCAAGAAGCAAGGTAGTCTTTTCTGGCTTTTGGATGAAACTAAAACAGCTATGGGTATGCGGCTCTTGCGGTCTTGGATTCATCGCCCCCTGATTGATAAGGAACGAATCGTCCAACGTCAAGAAGTGGTGCAGGTCTTTCTCGACCATTTCTTTGAGCGTAGTGATTTGACAGACAGTCTCAAGGGTGTTTATGATATCGAACGCTTGGCTAGTCGGGTTTCTTTTGGCAAAACAAATCCCAAGGATCTCTTGCAGTTGGCGACCACCTTGTCTAGTGTGCCACGGATTCGTGCGATTTTAGAGGGAATGGAACAGCCTGCTCTAGCCTATCTCATCGAACAACTGGATGGAATCCCTGAGTTGGAGAGCTTGATTAGCGCAGCGATTGCTCCTGAAGCTCCTCATGTGATTACGGAAGGTGGTATTATCCGGACTGGATTTGATGAGACTTTAGACAAGTACCGTCGCGTTCTCAGAGAAGGGACTAGCTGGATTGCTGAGATTGAGGCTAAGGAGCGAGAAAATTCTGGTATCAGCACGCTCAAGATTGACTACAATAAGAAGGATGGCTACTATTTCCATGTGACCAATTCACAACTGGGGAATGTGCCAGCCCACTTTTTCCGCAAGGCGACGCTGAAAAACTCGGAACGTTTTGGAACCGAGGAATTAGCTCGTATCGAGGGAGATATGCTGGAGGCGCGTGAGAAGTCAGCTAATCTAGAGTACGAAATCTTTATGCGTATTCGTGAAGAGGTCAGCAAGTATATCCAGCGTTTGCAGGTTCTAGCCCAAGGAATTGCGACAGTTGATGTCCTGCAAAGTCTCGCAGTTGTTGCTGAAACCCAGCATTTGATTCGACCTGAATTCGGAGATGATTCGCGAATTGATATCCAGAAAGGGCGCCATGCTGTTGTTGAAAAGGTTATGGGGGCTCAGACCTATATTCCAAATACGATTCAGATGGCAGAAGATACCAGTATTCAACTGATTACAGGGCCCAACATGAGTGGGAAGTCAACCTATATGCGTCAGTTAGCCATGACGGCAGTTATGGCCCAGTTGGGTTCTTATGTGCCAGCAGAAAGCGCCTATTTACCTATTTTTGATGCGATTTTTACTCGTATCGGAGCAGCAGATGACTTGGTTTCAGGTCAGTCAACCTTTATGGTAGAGATGATGGAAGCTAACAATGCCATTTCGCATGCGACTAAGAACTCTCTCATTCTCTTTGATGAATTGGGACGTGGAACTGCAACTTATGATGGGATGGCTCTTGCTCAGTCTATCATCGAATATATCCATGAGCACATCGGAGCTAAGACCCTCTTTGCGACCCACTACCATGAGTTGACTAGTCTGGAGTCTAGTTTACAACACTTGGTTAATGTCCACGTGGCAACTTTGGAGCAGGATGGGCAGGTCACCTTCCTTCACAAGATTGAACCAGGACCAGCCGATAAATCCTACGGTATCCATGTTGCCAAGATCGCTGGCTTGCCAGCAGATCTTTTAGCAAGGGCGAATAAGATTTTGACTCAACTGGAGAGTCAAGGGGGAGAAAGTTCAAGTCTGATGAGGCAAACAAGTGCTGTCACTGAACAGATTTCACTCTTTGATACGGCAGAAGAACATCCTATCCTAGCAGAATTGTCTAAATTGGATGTTTACAATATGACACCTATGCAGGCTATGAATGTCTTGGTCGAGTTAAAACAAAAATTATAAAGAATGAATTCCTTGTCATTCTAGCTGTATCAAGGAGACTTCTTTGACAAGTTCCCACTTTTTTGCTAGAATAACATCACACAAACAGAGTGAGAAGGAGCTGACGCATTGTCGCTCCCTTTTGTCTATTTTTTAAGGAGAAAGTATGCTGATTCAGAAAATAAAAACCTATAAGTGGCAAGCCCTGGCCTCGCTACTGATGACAGGCTTGATGGTTGCTAGTTCACTTTTGCAACCGCGTTATCTGCAGGAAGTGTTAGACGCCCTCCTTGCTGGAAAATATGAAGCTATTTATAGTATAGGGGCTTGGTTGATTGGTGTGGCCGTGGTCGGTCTGGTTGCTGGTGGGGTCAATGTTATCCTTGCAGCCTATATTGCTCAAGGAGTTTCATCCGACCTTCGAGAGGATGCCTTCCGTAAAATCCAAACCTTTTCTTATGCCAATATTGAACAATTTAATGCGGGAAATCTAGTCGTTCGAATGACAAATGATATCAACCAGATTCAGAACGTCGTCATGATGACCTTCCAAATTCTTTTCAGACTCCCCCTCTTGTTCATCGGTTCGTTTATCTTGGCGGTTCAAACCCTACCTTCTCTGTGGTGGGTGATTGTTCTCATGGTAGTCTTGATTTTTGCCTTGACTGCTGTCATGATGGGAATGATGGGGCCTCGTTTTGCCAAGTTTCAAACCCTTCTTGAACGCATCAATGCCATTGCCAAGGAAAATCTGCGCGGTGTTCGTGTGGTCAAGTCCTTTGTCCAAGAAAAAGAGCAGTTTGCTAAGTTTACAGAGGTATCAGACGAGCTTCTTGGTCAAAACCTTTACATTGGTTATGCCTTTTCAGTAGTGGAACCCTTTATGATGTTAGTCGGCTACGGGACGGTTTTCATCTCTATTTGGCTAGTTGCAGGAATGGTTCAGTCGGATCCGTCAGTTGTTGGCTCCATTGCTTCCTTTGTCAATTACCTAAGCCAGATTATCTTTACCATTGTTATGGTTGGATTTTTGGGAAATTCTGTCAGTCGTGCCATGATTTCTATGCGTCGTATTCGAGAAATTCTTGACGCAGAGCCAGCCATGACCTTCAAGGATGTCCCAGATGAAGAGTTGGTCGGCAGTCTTAGCTTTGAAAATGTAACCTTTACCTATCCAATGGACAAGGAACCGATGCTGAAAGATGTGAGCTTTACTATCGAACCTGGTCAAATGGTTGGTGTAGTTGGAGCGACTGGCGCAGGAAAGTCAACCTTAGCTCAATTGATTCCACGTCTCTTTGACCCACAGGCAGGGGCTATCAAAATCGGAGGTAAGGATATTCGAGAAGTGAGTGAAGGAACCCTGCGTAAAACAGTTTCTATCGTTCTCCAACGTGCCATTCTCTTTAGTGGAACGATTGCAGATAACTTGAGACAGGGTAAGGGAGATGCTACTTTATTTGAAATGGAGCGCGCAGCCAATATTGCTCAAGCCAGTGAATTCATTCATCGTATGGAGAAAACCTTTGAAAGTCCAGTTGAAGAAAGGGGAACCAACTTTTCAGGTGGGCAAAAACAAAGGATGTCGATTGCCCGTGGAATTGTCAGCAATCCACGTATTCTGATTTTTGACGATTCGACCTCAGCCTTGGATGCCAAGTCAGAGCGCCTGGTTCAGGAAGCCTTGAATAAGGACTTGAAGGGAACGACAACCATTATCATCGCTCAAAAGATTAGCTCGGTTGTTCATGCAGATAAAATCTTGGTTCTAGATCAAGGACGATTGATTGGTCAAGGTACGCATGCAGACTTGGTTGCCAACAATTCCGTTTACCGTGAAATCTACGAAACACAGAAAGGAAAGGAGGAGTAAAATGAAGACAGTTCAATTTTTTTGGAATTATTTTAAAGTCTATAAGCTATCATTTGTAGTTGTTATCCTGATGATTGTTCTGGCGACTCTTGCCCAAGCTCTCTTTCCGGTATTTTCTGGACAAGCGGTAACAGAGTTAGCTAATTTAGTTCAAGCTTATCAAAATGGCAATCCAGAACTTGTTTGGCAAAGCCTATCAGGAATCATGGTCAATCTTGGCCTGCTGGTTTTGGTTCTATTTATCTCTAGTGTGATATACATGTGTCTCATGACGCGCGTGATTGCAGAGTCGACCAACGAGATGCGCAAAGGCCTCTTCGGTAAGCTTGCTCGCTTGACGGTTTCTTTCTTTGACCGCCGACAAGATGGCGATATCTTGTCTCGTTTTACCAGTGATTTGGACAATATCCTCCAAGCCTTTAACGAAAGCTTGATTCAGGTCATGAGCAATATTGTTTTATACATTGGTCTAATTCTTGTCATGTTTTCGAGAAATGTGACGCTGGCCCTCATCACCATTGCCAGCACACCAGTGGCCTTCCTTATGCTGATTTTTATTGTAAAAATGGCACGCAAATACACCAACCTCCAGCAAAAAGAGGTAGGGAAGCTCAACGCCTATATGGATGAGAGTATCTCAGGCCAAAAAGCTGTCATTGTGCAAGGAATTCAAGAGGATATGATGGCAGGATTTCTTGAACAAAATGAGCGCGTGCGCAAGTCAACCTTTAAAGGAAGAATGTTCTCTGGAATTCTGTTCCCTGTCATGAATGGGATGAGTCTGGTTAATACAGCCGTCGTCATCTTTGCTGGTTCAGCTGTACTTTTGAATGATAAGTCTATTGAAACTAGTACAGCCCTAGGTCTGATTGTTATGTTTGCCCAATTTTCACAGCAGTACTACCAGCCTATTATCCAAGTTGCAGCTAGTTGGGGAAGCCTTCAGTTAGCCTTTACTGGGGCTGAACGGATTCAGGAAATGTTTGACGCAGAGGAAGAAATCCGACCTGAAAAGGCTCCAATCTTCACTAAGTTGCAAGAAGGTGTTGAAATCAGTCATATTGATTTTTCATACTTGCCTGATAAACCTATTTTGAAAGATGTTAGCATTTCTGCCCCTAAAGGCCAGATGACAGCAGTTGTTGGTCCGACAGGGTCAGGGAAAACGACTATTATGAACCTTATCAATCGCTTCTATGATGTTGATGCTGGTGGTATTTATTTTGACGGCAAAGACATCCGTGACTATGATTTAGATAGTCTTAGAAGCAAGGTGGGAATTGTTTTGCAGGATTCGGTCTTATTTAGCGGAACGATTCGAGACAATATCCGTTTCGGTGTGCCAGATGCTAGTCAAGAAATGGTTGAGGTAGCAGCCAAGGCAACCCACATTCACGACTATATCGAAAGCTTACCTGATAAGTACGATACTCTTATAGATGATGACCAGAGCATCTTTTCAACAGGACAGAAACAATTGATTTCTATCGCTCGAACCCTGATGACAGATCCAGAAGTTCTCATTCTAGATGAAGCCACTTCGAACGTAGATACGGTGACAGAAAGTAAGATTCAGCATGCCATGGAGGCGGTTGTAGCAGGTAGAACTAGTTTCGTCATTGCCCACCGTTTGAAGACCATTCTCAATGCTGATCAGATTATTGTCCTTAAAGATGGAGAAGTCATTGAACGCGGTAACCACCATGAACTCTTGAAACTAGGTGGCTTCTATTCAGAACTCTATCACAATCAATTTGTTTTCGAATAAGAAAGAAGTTGTCCTATGTGGGCAGCTTTTTCTTGTCCATAAAAAATATTTATCACAGCCTTAAAAAAAACATATTAGACGAAAGGTGTTTTGAGTGATATGATAGGACTATCGTTAACATTCGAAAGGAGAGGCATCATGGCTAGAACGGTTGTAGGAGTTGCTGCAAATCTATGTCCCGTAGACGCAGAAGGTAAAAACATTCATTCATCTGTATCTTGTAGATTCGCAGAGAGCATTCGTCAAGTCGGTGGTCTCCCTTTAGTCATTCCTGTTGGTGATGAGTCAGTTGTACGCGATTATGTAGAAATGATTGACAAACTTATCTTGACAGGCGGTCAAAATGTCCATCCTCAATTTTATGGAGAGAAAAAGACCATCGAGAGCGATGATTACAATCTGGTTCGTGATGAGTTTGAACTGGCCCTCTTAAAGGAAGCTCTCCGCCAGAATAAACCAATTATGGCAATCTGTCGCGGTGTCCAACTTGTCAATGTTGCCTTTGGCGGAACCCTCAATCAAGAAATCGAAGGCCACTGGCAAGGCCTACCTTTCGGAACATCTCACTCTATTGAGACAGTAGAAGGAAGCGTGGTGGCTAAGCTATTTGGAAAAGAAAGTCAGGTTAACTCAGTTCATCGTCAAAGTATTAAAGATTTGGCACCTAATTTCCGTGTAACTGCTATTGATC
Source organism: Streptococcus mitis (assembly GCF_026782895.1). Lineage (GTDB taxonomy): Bacteria > Bacillota > Bacilli > Lactobacillales > Streptococcaceae > Streptococcus > Streptococcus mitis_CB. The sequence goes on along the minus strand of NZ_JAKUXJ010000007.1, from coordinate 4,098 downwards.
CAAGAGACCAAACCATCGAAGCGATTGAGTCTATCGATGAGCACCGCATTATCGGTTTGCAGTGGCATCCAGAGTTTCTGGTCAATGAAGAAGATGGCAATTTAGAATTATTTGAATATTTATTGAATGAACTGTAACGACTGGAACATCTAGTCGTTCTTTCTTTTATTTTTTCAAAATTTTTGGAATGTGGGATTTTTACGCAAACGTTTGAATTCTGATAAAAATTGGAGAAATTCGACAAAAAAACTTGAAAAAAACGAAGGTAAGCGTTATGATAGAAAAGAAGAAATATTGGAGGAATAACATGTCACATATTAAATTTGATTATTCAAAAGTTTTAGACAAATTTGTTGCACCACATGAAGTGGAATACATGCAATCACAAGTAACAGCAGCAGATGAATTGATCCGTAAAGGAACTGGTGCTGGTAGCGACTTCTTGGGATGGTTGGACCTTCCTGAAAACTACGACCGCGAAGAATTTGACCGCATCTTGAAAGCTGCTGAGCAAATCAAATCAGACAGCGATGTTTTGGTTGTAATCGGCATCGGTGGATCTTACCTTGGTGCGAAAGCAGCAATCGACTTCTTGAACCACCACTTTGCTAACTTGCAAACAAAAGAAGAACGCAAGGCTCCACAAATCCTTTACGCAGGAAATTCAATCTCATCTACTTACCTTGCTGACTTGGTAGAGTATGTTGCAGACAAAGACTTCTCAGTAAACGTGATTTCTAAATCAGGTACAACAACTGAACCAGCGATTGCTTTCCGTGTCTTCAAAGAACTCTTGGTTAAGAAATACGGTCAAGAAGAAGCCAACAAACGTATCTATGCAACAACTGACCGCCAAAAAGGTGCTGTTAAGGTTGAAGCAGACGCTAACGGTTGGGAAACATTTGTTGTTCCAGATGATATCGGTGGACGCTTCTCAGTATTGACAGCCGTTGGTTTGCTTCCAATCGCAGCATCAGGAGCTGACATCAAAGCCCTTATGGAAGGTGCGAATGCAGCTCGCAAAGACTACACTTCAGATAAAATCTCTGAAAACGAAGCTTACCAATACGCAGCAGTTCGTAACATCCTTTACCGTAAAGGCTATGCAACAGAGATCTTGGTAAACTACGAGCCATCACTTCAATACTTCTCAGAATGGTGGAAACAATTGGCTGGTGAATCAGAAGGAAAAGACCAAAAAGGTATCTACCCAACTTCAGCCAACTTCTCAACTGACTTGCACTCACTTGGTCAATTTATCCAAGAAGGAACTCGTATCATGTTTGAAACAGTTGTTCGTGTTGACAAACCTCGTAAAAACGTGATTATTCCTAGCTTGGAAGAAGACCTTGATGGACTTGGTTACCTTCAAGGAAAAGACGTTGACTTTGTAAACAAAAAAGCAACTGATGGTGTTCTTCTTGCCCACACAGATGGTGATGTACCAAACATGTACGTGACTCTTCCAGAGCAAGATGCTTTCACTCTTGGTTACACAATCTACTTCTTCGAATTGGCTATCGCTCTTTCAGGTTACTTGAATGCTATCAACCCATTTGACCAACCAGGTGTTGAAGCTTACAAACGTAACATGTTTGCCCTTCTTGGAAAACCAGGATTTGAAGAATTGAGCAAAGAACTTAACGCACGTCTATAATAGAAGAAAAGAGTGGCTTGTCCACTCTTTTTACTCTCTTTATCCATAGAAATTGGCCTCAGCCAAGACTTGTGATATAATATAGAGAGCAAAAAGGCAGACGCCTAGAGACTTTATAGGAGAAACTATGTCAAAAGATATCCGCGTACGTTACGCACCAAGTCCAACAGGACTACTACACATCGGAAATGCCCGTACAGCATTGTTCAACTACCTTTATGCACGTCATCACGGTGGAACTTTTATTATCCGTATCGAAGATACTGACCGTAAACGCCATGTCGAAGATGGTGAACGTTCACAACTTGAAAACCTTCGTTGGTTGGGTATGGATTGGGACGAAAGTCCAGAAACACATGAAAACTACCGCCAGTCTGAACGTTTGGACTTGTATCAAAAATACATCGATCAATTGCTAGTTGAAGGAAAAGCCTACAAATCTTACGTTACAGAAGAAGAGTTGGCAACTGAACGCGAACGCCAAGAAGCAGCTGGTGAAACACCTCGCTACATTAACGAATACCTTGGTATGAGTGAAGAGGAAAAAGCAGCTTACATCGCAGAACGTGAAGCAGCTGGTATCATTCCAACAGTTCGTTTGGCGGTCAATGAGTCAGGTATCTACAAGTGGCATGATATGGTTAAAGGTGATATCGAATTTGAAGGTGGCAATATTGGTGGTGACTGGGTTATCCAAAAGAAAGACGGTTACCCAACTTACAACTTTGCCGTTGTCATCGATGACCATGATATGCAAATTTCTCACGTAATCCGTGGAGATGACCACATTGCTAATACACCAAAACAGCTCATGGTTTATGAAGCACTTGGTTGGGAAGCTCCAGAGTTTGGTCACATGACCTTGATTATCAACTCTGAGACTGGTAAGAAGTTATCTAAACGTGATACTAATACACTTCAATTTATCGAAGATTACCGAAAGAAAGGTTACCTTCCAGAAGCAGTCTTTAACTTTATTGCTCTTCTTGGTTGGAACCCAGGTGGCGAAGATGAAATCTTCTCTCGTGAAGAACTCATTAAACTTTTCGATGAAAACCGACTCAGCAAGTCTCCAGCAGCCTTTGACCAGAAAAAACTGGACTGGATGAGCAATGACTATATCAAGAATGCAGATTTAGAAACTATCTTTGAAATGGCAAAACCATTCCTAGAAGAAGCAGGTCGATTGACTGACAAGGCTGAAAAATTAGTTGAGCTCTATAAACCACAAATGAAATCAGTAGATGAGATTATCCCATTGACAGATCTCTTCTTCTCAGATTTCCCAGAATTGACAGAAGCAGAGCGCGAAGTCATGGCGGGGGAAACAGTCCCAACAGTTCTTGAAGCCTTCAAAGCAAAACTTGAAGCGATGACAGATGATGAATTTGTAACAGAGAATATCTTCCCACAAATCAAAGCTGTTCAAAAAGAAACAGGTATTAAAGGAAAAAATCTTTTTATGCCTATTCGTATCGCAGTTTCAGGTGAAATGCATGGACCAGAATTACCAGATACAATTTTCTTGCTTGGACGTGAAAAATCAATCCAGCATATCGAAAATATGTTAAAGGAAATCTCTAAGTAAGAAGGGTACAATAATGGACATCTGGGAAAAGATGTACGAAGAAGCACAGAAATTGTATAATCCACATGAAGTATCTGATTTTGTTTATGCTAATCATGTCGTTGCCGCAGTAGAAGCAGAAGATGAACAAATATTTACAGGATTCTGTATGGAGGGAACATGTGGTGTTTTCCATCTCTGCGCAGAGCGGGCAGCACTCTTCAATATGTACCAATTCTCGGGACAAACTAAGGTTAAAAAAGTCTTAGCCTTTCGAGAGCAACCACCTTATGGTGGAAGTTCGGGTATGCCTTGTGGCGCATGCAGAGAGTTCCTCTTAGAGTTGAACGTTGAAAATAAAGAAGCAGAATTCATGATGGACTACAATACAAGAAAGACAGTGAAAGTCGCAGAACTAATCCCATATTGGTGGGGAGAAGAACGTGCTTCTAAGTTTAATAATCAATAGAAGAGTCAGTATAATTCTGGCTCTTTTTACTTAATTTGAAAAAAACAGAAAAAGTTGTTGACAAGTCTGAAAAAGTCTGTATAATAGTAAGAGTTGAAAATAACAGCTCAGGTCCGTTGGTCAAGGGGTTAAGACACCGCCTTTTCACGGCGGTAACACGGGTTCGAATCCCGTACGGACTATGGTATGTTGCGGATGGAACACTTGATGAAAAAAGATTAAAAAAGTTTCAAAAAAGTGTTGACAAGCGAAAGCACCTGTGATATACTAATATAGTTGTCGCTTGAGAGAAGTGAGTGACAAAGACCTTTGAAAACTGAACAAGACGAACCAATGTGCAGGGCACTACAACTAAGGTTGTAGTACTGAACAATGAAAAAAACAATAAATCTGTCAGTGACAGAA
>NZ_JAKUXJ010000006.1:131667-234693 GCF_026782895.1 Streptococcus mitis | reverse complement strand
TGGACAGCTTACCACCGAAAACAACGTTTGAATGGAAAGATGGCGCACCAAATACAGCCGTAGGACAACCAGGCGAAGTATCCGGAACAGTGATCGTTCGTTACCCAGATGGCACAAGCGAAGAAGTTCCAGTGAAGCTGACTGTCCGTCAAATAAATGCTAAAGGCACTCCAGAAACACAACCAGAAGCACCAGACTTCACAGGAGGTGTAAACGCACCGGATGCACCAATAAGTGAAGTGCCAGAATACACAGACCCAATTGGATCGACTGGAGTAGATGAAAATGGAAACCTCATCATACCACCAAGTGTAGATATTCCTGAGTTTATGGGTGGAACAAGTACACCGGATGCACCAACTCATGAGTTCTCAGAGTTTAATGGGAACATTGCTATAAATGGTGAACTTCCAGAACCAGCTCAATTACCAAAAGTTAAACTGATTATTACTAAATGGGTTGATGAAAACGGTAATGAGTTGAAACCAGCAGATGCGAAAACTCCTAAAGTATTAGGTGAGGAAAATGAAGCATTTGAACATGGTGAAATCGAAGGTTATGAATTTGTAAGAACTGAAGTAGATGAAAATGGAGAAGTAGTTACACATATCTTTAGAAAAGTTGCCTCTTCAGGAGTAACTCAAACAAATGATAATGTGAAACCTGAACAGACTCCAGATGCTCTTCATGTTCCTACAAATGAAACACATGCTCAACCAGAAAAAGATGAAGTGAAACAGAAAGAAACTCAAACAACCTTGCCGAAAACTGGTACGGCAAATAGTTTAGGACTCTTATCTGTAGCAACAAGTTCAATTCTTTTTGGATTAGGCTTCTTCATTTTAAGTAAAAAAGAAGACGAAGAATGATCTTTGACGAAGTTAATGAATACAAGAATGTAAAATATATTCGGTGAATAGAAATATCCCCTAACGGTCAGTAATTGTTAGGGGATGTTGTATTATTAATTTTATTGTATTTTTTTTCTCAAACTACATAAGCTCCGAAAACTAAAAAGTGATAACCCTTTGATAACTTCTTAATTTTTAAAAGGGTTATATATGTAAAAATTGAGGATTTATCTCTCGAAAGTACTTGATTTTAGTGATAATTTACCATAAATATCATGATGTAGAAAAAACCAGGTCTTAAGAAAGCTCGTAAAGCTAGCCAGTTCTCAAAACGTTAAGAACCAGCTACAATACAGCATTTACAACACTTCATGGTTCACACCATGGGGTGTTTTTTTGATGATTTTTAGTAAAATTCACACCATTACTTTTTAAGATTGCGATAAGCAATCTCTCCAACAGCCATTGGAATGACATTTGAAGTGTTGACATAAGTCTTAGTTACTTCTTTATCACTGTGAGTTAAAGCTTCTGAAATAGCTTCGAGTGAGAGTCCTGCTTGTTTTGCAAGTGTCGTTCCTGTATGTTGCAGTTTATGAGGTGTAACATGTGCTAGTTCTTTATATCGCTTTCTGATATTTTTCATTTTATTGTTTAGATAGTCAGCATGTAAAGGCTTGTTGATGTTTCCTTTTGTGTCGATATATGTAAAAACAAATTGTTCTGGATTACTGATGATGCCAAACTTTGCTAGTTCATATCTTTGTTGTTTTTTCCAAGAGGAAAGAACCTGAAGTAAGTCATTAGAAAAAGAGAAAATAGGATAGAATAAACTCTATTTCAGGAGAAAATGAAGCAAATATTTCCATAATAAAACGCATATGATCAAGGTTGTTCAGTAAAAGCTTGATAGTATACGTTTTATCCTAGAAATATTTACTGGATTTTCTTTTCAAACTGACTTTTTAAGAAGTTGCCTTATCAACAATTTTAAAGAAATTTTTGGAGCTATGTTGGACTGAAAGATATTGTGCTGATGATAATCTAAAAAATTATCATTTAACTTATCTTTGGAAAAACTGTAGAATTTCAAAAATTACTACAAATCTTGAATTTTACTTATCATTTCAATGATTTAAATTGCTTACATTTTATTTTGATATGTTTTACGGTAATCTCCAGGAGAAAGTCCAGTCCTTTGTTTAAAAATTTTAGTAAAGTAAGAATAATTATCATACCCTACTTGACAAGATACTTGTGATATCGAGATATTGGTTTGAGATAGGAGAGATTTAGCAGCATTAATGCGCTTATCCGTTATATATTTAACAAGAGTTTCTCCAGTTTCTTTTTTAAAAATTCTAGCTAAATGATCTGCACTGAGGTAAACCATATCTGCTAATATAGAACGATTTATATCCTCATAGTAGTGATGATCTATGTATTCGACAATGCGTTGAATACTATTTTTCTGGTTTTCAATGTTTGTTGCAAATTTCTTAGCATGTGACCAGTAATAATCAAAGTAATCCTGAAAAGATTCAATTGAATGAAAGCGTCGTTGGAATAAGAAATCATGAGTGCTGTTTTGGAACAATTTATGTGCCGAAATTCCTTTTTGATCTAGATATATTCCTATTTGTTGAGTCCAATCTAGTAAAATTTGTTGTAGCGTGAAAGTAGGGATTTGAGAATTATAGACGAGTGAATTAATTTTTTCTCTTAATTCATATTCGCTTAAGCTATCTAAAAACGCAATTGAAAGAGTTTCTGTTTTGAAAGAAGTTGGAAAACTATGTGGAACACATGTAATAGTATCCCAATAAGAAACATATTGTTCATTATAAGTGTAGAGTTCTTTAGTATGAAATAAAACATCGGATATTTTATGGCAACTCTTATATATAATGTTGGAGCATTTACTAAAGTTATTAGAAATTTGAGAATGAATCTCATATGCCAATTTGTCACTACGTTTGGATGAGTCTACTCTAAAGAGACAAACATATTGATCAACCTGGCTTTCCATCTTGAACAAACTTATCAGTTTATAAGAAGGTTGTGAAATTCTTTGAAGTTCTCTTTTTAGTTGAGAAGTCCATGATGGAGTTTCTGCAGAATAATCTTCTTCATTAAGATTGATTGTTAAAACTGCAAGAAAAAAATACTGGTGTTTTTGAAGAATAAAATCTTGTTTGCTCGCTATGTTTTCTAGCTCATCAATGCGAGAAATTTGAGGTTTTCTAAGGTAATCATACCAGAAATTATCTTCTATTTGTAAAAGCGAATCATTTTTTCCATTTAAGTTATGATTCTCAATTTTACTAATGGCTTTTTGAATAATAAATTCTAATTTTTCAAAGTTAATGGGTTTTAGATAGTATTCGAAGCTTTGCAATTCAATTGCTTTTTGAGCATAGTTGAAGTCGGCGTAATTGGTTAAAAAAATTGTTTTTATATCATATTTTTCATTTCTAATCCAAGATAAGAGTTCGAGGCCGCTGCCTTGAGGCATTTCTATATCGCTTATCATAAGATCAATAGGATGCTCTCTAATAATATTTTGAGCTTGAGTGAGGCTATAGGCAACATAAACAATGTCAATGTGTAGTTTATCCCAATTTATTTTCTCTCGTAAAGCCTCAATGATAAAGCGATCGTCATCAACTAATAAAATGTTCATTATAACCTCCGTCTATAATCTTGTATGGAATGAGTAAAAGAATTTTAGCCCCACCTTCTTCATTATTTTTAAATGTAATAGTATAGTCGTTGGGATAGAGAAGATTTAAACGTTCGATGGTGTTTGTGATCCCGATATGATGTCCATCTTCTGTTATTAGAGACTGTTTCTGATTTAGTTTTGATAAAATTTCTTCAGAGAAACCTGGACCATTATCCTCGATACAAATCTGAATATAATCTGAGTTCTCAGTTTTTACTTTTTTTATCGATAGCAAAATTGTAAATAAATCCTGAAATGAAAAACCGTGTTTGATTGTGTTTTCAATAAATGTTTGTAACAGTAACGATGGAACAAGAGTATTTTGTAGGTCATCATTGTAGTCTAGTGAAAAGTAGATGCTATTTCCATATCGAATTCGTTGTATTTCTAAATAATCTCTAATATGCTGAACTTCATCTTTAAGTTCTGAAAAATCTTGATTAGCCATAAATAAATGACGGAGATAATTTGAAGTTAGGATAGTTAACTCTTCAATTTCCTTATAGTTTTTTGTTTGAAGCATACTATGAATCATTGATAACATATTTAAGTAGAAATGCGGACGAATTTGGTTCTTAAGATAATTAAGTTCTATCTTCTTAAGTTCTAGTTGTGAATGGTATTCCCGTATTTTTAATTCTTGCATGTCAAATATTACTTTATTAAGTTTATCATTTGCCTTATCAATTTCTAGTATACCTTCAGATATAAAAAATTCAGAAGGGGGGATGGAGCCCCCAAATTGAGAGAGCCGTTCAGTGAGTCTTGTTATAGGTTTAATCATCCACTGACGAATATACAGGATAATGATGATTGATAAAATTGTGATAATGATAGGAACGGCTGATAAAAATACTTCTAAGAGTGTGATATTTCTAAAGACTTCGGCATAATCGACTAAAACATAAATATCGAAGGGTAAATGCGTTTTTTCATTTTGGGCATGAATTAGGTAATTAGCGGACGGTATATTGTTAGGCTCTTTTAGGGAGAGTTTGCCATTATTACCAATATTAAGTTTATTGAGAGGTTTTAGGATATCTTCTGAAGATATGACGGCATAAATGATTTTTCCTTCGTAATGAACAGATTTAACTAAGTATTCGCTGTTTTTAGTAGTTACATTTTTCCATTTACGGTCACTTATATCACTACGCAATGATTTTAGATTTGATTTTAACAGTAGATAATCTTCATATGGAATATAAAGATTGGAGACATTTATAAAATGATCAGTACTATCGGTTTCTAATAAGAATGTCATATGAGTTTCATTTTGATATTCAAACTCTGTAAAGCTAGTTTGAACTTTTTTAAGATTTTCTTGATACTCAAGAAACGTTTGTACATGATTTAATTTCTCTAAAGATTCATTATGCGTTATTGTTGAGTACATAAAGCGTTCTACAGAATGCAATTTCTCATTAACAGAATCAGCATAAATTTCAATTGAACTACGTAGGTGTACTATATTTTGGTTTTTAATAAAATTTCTGGTTATGTTACTCATAGCAATATTGATTAAAATATTTATCAATAGTAGTACAAGTAGGAGTTTAAAGAAAAAATGAATGGAATGTTTTTTTGATAAGTCGTGATTTAATTTCATATACTATTCTCCTCTTAAAATTATAGCACTTTGAAAATACGATATCATGTAACAAAACAGATATGTTTTATCAAGATGTCGGAAAAGTAATAGTTTTTAAAATTAAAAAACTGAAAAATTGATAAACCTAGTCCAAAAAGTTCTATTAAGGGAATTCTATATGGTGTAAAATAATCGTAGAAAATCAGATGGGAGGAAAAACATGAAAGTAGCATCTCAACTTCATAAAATAAAATTAAAGCATAGTATTCCGTTATATATATTACTTTTTCCTTCAATATTGCTATTAATTTTATTTTCCTATATTCCCATGTTGGGACTAATTATTGCATTTAAAGACTATTCACCAGCCAATGGTATCTTTGCTAGTCAGTGGGTAGGATTTAAGTACTTTACTCAATTTTTCTCATCATTCCAATTCGGGACAACTATGTTCAATACATTAAAAATTTCACTTTATAGTATTGTAGTAGGATTCCCCTTACCTATTATACTAGCTATCATTAGTAATCAGTTAAGAGTTGGGAAATTTAGAAAAATATTTCAAGTGACAACTTACTTACCCCATTTTATCTCTACAATGGTTATGTGTGGGATGATTATATTATTTTTATCTCCTACTAGTGGTTTGTTAGCGAATGTATTTAAGTCTGTTGGAATTACTATTCCAGATTTTTTATCAAAACCTAGTAATTTTGCAGGTGTTTATGTTTGGAGTGATGTATGGCAACATATTGGTTGGGATAGTATTATTTATCTAGCAGCGCTTTCTGCAATTGATCCTACATATTATGAGGCTGCAACTATGGATGGTGCCTCTAGATTACAAAAAATTCGGCATATAGAATTACCATTACTTTTGCCGACTGCTATGATTTTACTAATATTAAGAGCAGGTAGTTTATTAAGTGTAGGGTTTGAGAAAGTGTTACTATTACAGAATCCTCTTAATTTAGCAGGAAGTGAGATAATTTCGACCTATGTTTATAAAGTTGGTATGGTGAACTTTCAGTATAGTTATTCGACAGCTATAGGGTTATTTAACACCGTAGTCAATCTAATAATTTTGTTATCTGTTAACTGGTTCTCAAAAAGATATACTAGAACGGGTCTTTTTTAAAGGAAGGAGTGCTTAAAGTGAGATGGTTTCATAAATCAAGAAAAACAAACTCTGAATTATTATTTGATATAGTTACCTATGGTTTAGCAATTTTCCTTATCTTGTTAATTGTTTATCCGTTATGGTTTGTAGTGATTGCATCTTTTAGCAATCCTTCAGATGTTGCAAATGGGAAGGTATGGTTTATTCCTAGAGAATGGAAATTAGATGGATATTTACGTCTTATTCAACAACCTTTATTTTTGCGTAGCTATCTAAATACCATTTTATATACTGTTGTTGGTACCTTAGTTGCTTTAGTAGTCAATATTCCAGCTGGTTATGCTTTATCTAGAAAAGAATTAGTTGGTAGAAAGTGGATGAGCATTCTATACATTATTCCTATGTTTGTATCAGGTGGCTTGATTCCTACCTACTTAACAGTAAAGAATGTTGGCCTAATTGATACATTTTGGGTAATGGTAATACCTTTTGCGGTTTCATCATACAATATTATTGTTGCTAGAACTTTCTTTAATAATAGTATTCCAGACGGGATGTGGGAGGCTGCGCAAATTGATGGATGTGGTACAATTCGTTATTTTATTAAGATAGTCGTTCCTTTATCAAAAGCTATTATAGCAGTTATTGGACTTTGGACTGCAGTTGGTATTTGGAATTCGTGGTTTAATGCTTTAATTTATTTAACGAATGAAAATTTACAACCATTGCAATTAATTTTACGACGTTTACTAATTAGTAATCAAATGTTACAATCGCAAGCAACAGGAGAAGTTGCATCAGATCTTCGTATCAAAGCCGATATGATGAAATATGCAGCAATTGTTATTTCAACCGCTCCGATAATGTTGCTATATCCCTTTGTTCAAAAATATTTTAATCAAGGCGTAATGATTGGCGCGTTGAAAGAATAGGAGAAAAACATGAAAAATAAATCATTTACATATTTGTTCTTAGGAACAGTTACACTTGCTGGCTTAACAGCCTGTGCAAATTCTAATAATGCGAATAAGGATGATAAGTCTGGAGAAGATTCTTATAAAATCACAACTGTTCGTTGGTCTGACTGGGGGGAAGATTATCATAAAGGTTTTCTAACTGATTCTGCCAAAGAATCAGGTATCGATGTTAAATGGGATACACTTGTAGCTGCAGATTGGGCAGATAAGAAATCTGTGTTGGTTGCTAGTGGAGATTTACCAGATGCATTTTTAGGTTCAAATGCTTTTACAGATTCAGAAATTGCTCAGAACCAATCTTTATTTATTCCATTGGAAGATTTAATCAAAGAAAACATGCCAAATTTAACTAAGGCTATGGAGAAAGAACCTAAGATTAAAGCTATGATTACTTCACCAGATGGTCATATCTACAGTCTACCTAAAAAATTACCGATGCGTCCTACTGTAGCTAATCAGCTATTTATTAATAAAAAGTGGCTGGATAATTTAGGATTAAAGGTTCCAGAAACTTATGATGATTTAGTAAAAGTACTACAAGAATTTAAGGATAAAGATGCGAATGGAAATGGAGACGCTTCTGATGAAATTCCATTCGGAGCAGGAAACTTTGATCCAACATTCTCATATATTCTTCCGTTCAATAATCGTTTAGGTGCAGATAATACATATGAAATGTCTGTAAAAGATGGAAAACCAGTCTACCTTCGTACAGAAGAAAGTTATAAACAAGGGATTGCAGCAATGCACGAATCTTATAAAAAAGGTTTGATTGATCCGGAAATCTTTACAGAAGATACCTCTATGAGTGTAGCAAAACGTATGGATAAGGGAGTATCTAGAGTAGGTGTTTCTAGTGGTTGGACAGCAGATGCAACGTTTGGCTTACATTCAAGTGAATATATTGCTCTACCTGCTTTAAAAGGTATGGATGGAAAACAATATGTCTTTTCTGACCCAGATCATTACAACTATGGTCGCAATGAAATTTTGATTACAAATAAGAGTAAGAACCCTGCTAAATTATTGAAATGGTTGGATAAATTATACACAGATGAAGCAAGTATTCAGAATTTCTATGGATCATTTGGAATAGCTACTGAAAAGAATGGCGATAAGTTTAAAGTGTTACCTCCTAAAGATGGTAAATCAGCTGATGAATGGGCATGGATTAATTCACTTCGAGATTTTGGTCCTAAATACGTAAGCGATGATATCAATAGTCGCGTAGAAATCGATCAAACACAAGGTGATGGATTGAAATTGAAGATGGACCAAGATTTGAAACAATTTGCGTTACCAGCTTACCCTAATGTGATTTATTCACAAGAAGAACTTAACAAATTATCATCAATCTATGTGAGTATTGAATCTTATGTCAAACAACAAGCATCTAAATGGGTAGTTGAAGGTGGCATAGAAAAAGAATGGGACTCATACAAAGAAACTCTTAAGAATATGGGATTGGACGAATTTATGAAGATTCAACAGGAAGCATATAATCGTTACCAAAAAGAAGTCAGAGAGTAATACTTTATATGAACTCTTGGTTGTATAAACAAGGGACTAGCTAATTACAGGAAGCGAGACTGATAACATCAAATTATCTCGCTTCCTTTATTCTAATTTTTAAAGAAATTTGGAAATGTTTTTTTAATAATTTAGGTAATATTTTTGTGCAACTGACATTCTAAAATATAGAGTTAAGACGATTGATTTTATGGAGATATCTATTATGCAAAAATTATTTTCATTAGATGGAAAAGTAGTTAGAATTTTAACTTTTCTGACAGATTTAATTATTTTAAATACTCTATTTATTGTTAGTTGTATTCCAATAGTTACAATTGGGGCATCACTAACTTCTCTTACGACAATGTGGTATCGTATTTTAAAAGGTAAAGATACCGATATTACTTATCATTATTTTCGGATCTTTAGACGAAATTTTAAACAATCAACTTTTATTTGGTTGTTTATCCTCCTAATAGAATTACTTTTATATGTGAACTATTGTCTTTGGGGCTATTCAAATTTATTTTCAGAGTATAGTTTATTATTAGTGTTGCCCTTTTTATTTGTTATAATACTTTTTATGAGTGTTGTTTTTCCCTATATTGGTCTATTTAAAGATAATCTAAAAAATAGTATTGTAAATAGCGTATTAATTTGTATTTTAAATCCAATACAAGCTATCATGTTGGTTTTATTTAATATTTCTGTACTGTATATGAGTTTCAGTAGTCCAGAACGGGTTTTAACAGCTATTTACGTATTTACATTTGGGGGATTTGCTTTTTGCGGATTGATGAATGTAATGATAACGAATAAAATGTTTGATAAAGTAAAGCAATTTACTAAAAGGAGGGAAACAAATTGAAAATTTTTAAGGGAGAGTTTTATCGAATCTCTGTATTAACAGACAAGCTAGTAAGGTTAGAATACTCTAAAACTGGAAGTTTTGAGGATAGAACGACACAACTTATCTATAATAGAGATTTTGGTCAAGTTTCGTTAGATTATATCGAGACATCAAACGTACTAGATATTATGACGGACTATTTTCATTTGCACTTTAATAAAGGAGAATTTAACGCCGAAAATTTATTTATAGAATTAAAAGGAAATTTTGCCGTATATGGTAGTCGCTGGTATTTTGGTGAATCTATTGAAACGTTAAAAGGAACAGCTCGGACTCTTGATGAGGCAGATGGAGCAATCCCATTAGAAGATGGAATTATTAGTCGAAGTGGTATTGCCTTATTGGATGATTCTCAAGGATTTATTTGGGATGAACAGTCTGGTTATATTGAGAGAGAAAATCAAATTGACCTGTATTTCTTTGCCTATGGGCATGATTATAGAGGAGCAATCAGAGACTTTTACCATTTGACTGGCTCAACACCCTTGTTACCAAGATATGCTTTAGGTAATTGGTGGAGTAGGTATTGGCCTTATACGTCAGATGAATACTTGAATTTAATAGACAGATTTAAAACAGAGAAAATTCCATTATCTATCGGTGTTTTAGATATGGATTGGCATATAACTGACATTCCAGCCCGTTTTGGAAGTGGCTGGACAGGATATAGCTGGAATAAAAACTTAATACCTAATCCAGAACAGTTATTGCAACAACTTCATGATAGAAAGTTAAAACTCTCCTTAAATGTCCATCCTGCTGATGGTATACGGGCTTATGAAGAAGCTTATCCTCGAGTTGCCAAACGATTGGGGTTAAATGTAGAACTAGAAGAACCTGCTATTTTTGATTTTTTTAATCCGTCTTTTAGGGAAGCTTACTTTAAAGATGTTCATTATGAGCTAGAAAAGCAGGGAGTAGATTTTTGGTGGATTGACTGGCAACAAGGGACACAAGGCATGTTGGATCCACTATGGCTTTTAAACCATTATCATTATCAGGATAGTTGTAAAAATGCAGAAGGTGGTTTGATTTTATCAAGATATGCAGGGCCGGGTAGTCACCGCTACCCTGTTGGTTTTTCAGGAGATACTATTATTAGTTGGAATTCCTTAAGATTTCAACCTTATTTTACAGCGACAGCATCTAATATCGGTTATAGTTGGTGGAGTCATGATATCGGTGGACACATGCTAGGGGATTATGACGAAGAGCTACAAACCAGATGGCTACAGTTTGGCGTTTTTAGTCCGATTACTCGCTTACATAGTTCTAGAAGTCCCTTTAATAGTAAAGAACCTTGGTTTTTTTCAGAAACAACATCTAAGATTATGAAGAAATACCTTCGTTTGAGACATCAGATGATTCCCTATCTATATACTATGAATGTAAAGACACACGAGGAAGGTGCCCCATTAATCAGCCCAATGTATTATTTCTACCCAGAGAATGATGAGAGCTATAATGTTCCAAATCAATACTTTTTTGGAACAGAACTGATGGTGGCTCCCATTGTAGAAAAGATGGATTTGGCATTCCAATCTGCAAAAGTGGATGTATGGTTCCCTGAAGGTGAATGGTATGACTTCTTTTCAGAGAAAAAGTACACAGGTGGTGTGAAGTTAAGTGTTTATAGAGACATTTCGACGATACCTGTGTTTGCAAAAAGTGGTGCAATCATTCCTTTGGTTGGTTCCGAGATAGATATGGGTGTTGATTTACCTGAAATTGTAGATTGGTATGTATTCCCAGGCAAACAACATTCTTTTGAAATGATTGAAGATCAAAATGGTCAAAGATATAAAACAAGATTATCAATCAACTGGGAAATGGGGATGGTAGAGTTAACATTACAAGGAGATTCTAGTATCGTTCCAAGTAATAGAAGGCATAGAATTCATTTTAAAGGAACGAATGTGTCTATAATTGAATTGCCAAATAAGAATGATACAGCTAGATTTGAATGTAAAGATCATAAAAGGACATCCCTAAATGACGAAGTTTTTAGACTACTAAAGACTGCTTCTCTTCCATATGAATTAAAAGATAGATTGTTAAATCAATTCATCAATGCCAAAAATTCTCATGAGTTAATGAATATCTTGCATCATCAGGATAAGGAATTGAGAGGGCGTTTGTTGGAAATGATATTTACTAGCGAAAACTAATTGAGACATTTCGTACACAATTTCAATTATTTAATGTGTAATGGTTTTACATCTCTATGCTTATTGGCTTGTATTTTAGTAATTACAAGTTTGGCATAGGGATGTTTTTGTTTACTGAAGAGGAAAGGATAAGTATGTTTCAAGGTTTGGAACATTTTTAAACTAAACAAGAGCAAATTTTTAAAGGTGATTTTTCAAAGTAACTTCCACTTTTTATTATGATTTATGTGCCGATTTTTGCATGGTTGTGGGGGAAAATGGGTAAAAAGCAACCGTCCTCTTCTAAGAAATTTGCTTACGGTTTATTAGCAGCAGGTTTATCCTTCTTGTGGATGATGTTACCAGGGATGCTCTTTGGGACAGATGTTAAGGTCAGTCCTTTCTGGTTGATTATGAGTTGGGCTATTGTGATTGTGGGGGAAATGCTGATTTCGCCTATTGGTCTATCAGTCACTACTAAGCTAGCACCAAAATCCTTCCAAGCACAAATGATGTCTATCTGGTTCTTGAGTAACGCTGCTGCCCAAGCTATCAATGCTCAAATTGTAAAATTTTATACAAGCGAAACTGAAGTGGCTTACTATGGAATTGTTGGAGGAATTACGATTGTATTCGGTATTATCTTACTCTTCTACGTTCCACGTATTGAAAAACTAATGTCCGGTATCAAATAGAGAAAAACTGGAATTTCTGTAGGAATTTTAAAAGTTAGATCAATTATTTATTCAAAGGATTTAGTTCTGTATTGTACAGGGCTCAGTCCTTTTAGTTTGATTAATACTCTTCGAAAATCAAATTCAAACCGCGTCAACGTCGCCTTGCCGTACTCAAGTACAGCCTGCGGCTAGTTTCCTAGTTTGCTCTTTGATTTTCATTGAGTATAAAACTCACGATGTTTCTGCTTTTCCTAGTGGACATTTGTCTACTTTTTTTATATAATAAAACTAAACCGTATTGGTTGAGTTTTAAAAATCTGAATTCAAGCATCGATTAGTCTTTCTAAGGGAGATAATGTCCATTAAAGTATTATAATAGGAGGTGAAGTATGTATCAGCCGGAAAAACTCAAGTCTCGTAGGAAAGAGTTAAAATTAACACAGAAGGAAATTGCAGAGCAACTTGGGATTAGCTTCCAGGCTTACTCGGCTTGGGAACGTGGAATTAAGGAACCGTCCAAGGAGAAAGTTACTCAGCTAGAGAAGATTTTAAAAGTCGCAAAAGGCTATTTCACCCAGATCGAGATTGTCCGTCTCTACCATAGCCTCTCCAAGCAAGGGAAGGAGAAGGTTGTTCTCTATGCACGCAATCTGGCTCAAGAGGAACAGGCTCAGAAAGTGACAATCATGCCAGAGCGTCTCTACGAGTACCGTGTCTACGAACGCATGTCAGCGGGGATTGGAGCTTCAGTCTACGATGATCAGAATTTTGATACGGTTTACTTTAATGAGGAGTTGGCCCATGATTTTGCATCCTGGGTATCTGGAGACTCCATGGAACCTAAATATCAAAATGGTTCAGTAGCACTGATTCGAGAGACAGGATTTGACTATGACGGGGCGGTTTATGCAGTGGTTTGCAACAACCAGACCTATATCAAACGGGTCTATAGGGAGGAAGCTGGCCTGCGTCTGGTCTCTATCAATCCTAAATACAAGGATATTTTCATCTCCTATGAAGAAGATCCTCGGATTGTGGGGATTATTGTTGGGAACTTTGTGCCGATGGAGGGCTAGTCAATGGGCTACTTTGATTATTCCAGAGAGCCCAAAAGTGACATTGCCTTTGTCGATATGAAATCTTTTTATGCCAGTGTCGAGTGTGTGAAAAGGGGCTTACATCCGCTGAAAACCTCGCTTTGTGTCATGAGTCGCGCGGATAATTCAACTGGTCTTATTCTAGCCTCCTCTCCCCTGTTTAAGAAGATTTTTGGCAAGTCAAATGTTGGCCGGGCCTATGATTTGCCTTTTGATATCAAGACCCGCAAATTTTCCTACTATAATGCCAGAAAGCAGGGATTGCCTACAGATTCAGACTATGTCCGCTACATTGAGGATTGGGCTCAAGTGACCTTGATTGTGCCACCTAGGATGGATGAGTACATCGCAGTCAATATGGAAATTCAGCGAATCTTTCAAAACTATGGCAGTCCAGAGGATATTTATCCTTACTCTATCGATGAGGGCTTTATTGACCTGACTAGTTCGCTCAACTATTTCATCCCAGATAAGAGTCTCTCTCGCAAAGACAAGCTGGATATGCTTTCTGCTCGTATTCAGAGGGATATTTGGAGGCAGACAGGGATTTACTCTACAGTGGGGATGTCCAATGCCAATCCCTTACTGGCCAAGTTGGCTCTGGATAATGAGGCCAAGCACACTCCGACCATGAGGGCCAACTGGTCTTACCAGGATGTGGAAGAGAAGGTCTGGTCCATTCCCAAGATGACGGATTTTTGGGGGATTGGCAGGCGGATGGAGAAACGCTTGCATGCTCTGGGGATTTTTTCCATCAAGGAATTGGCAATCAGCAATCCAGACCAGCTAAAGAAAGCTCTGGGTCAGGCTGGCTTGCGTTTGTGGTTTCATGCTAACGGGATTGATGAGAGCAATGTTCATAAGCCCTATAAAGCCAAATCCAAGGGCCTGGGGAATTCTCAAATCTTGCCGAGAGACTACGTGAAGCTACGGGATATTGAAATTATTCTCCGAGAAATGGCTGAGCAAGTGGCTAATAGACTGAGAAGAGCGGGCAAGAAAACAACCCTTGTCTCTATCTATGTCGGTTTCTCTAAACAGGAAATTAGGCCGTCTATTCACACACAAATGAAGGTCGAACCGACCAATAATACAGCTGTCTTAACGGATTATGTTTTGAAGCTATTTCATAACAAATACACTTCAGGAGCGGTCAGAAGTGTCGGAGTTAACTATTCAGGCTTTGTAGACGAGTCCTTTGGATTGATTTCCCTCTTTGATGATGTTGACAAGTTAGAAAAAGAAGAAAGGCTCCAGACGGCCATTGACTCCATTCGGGAACAATTTGGTTTCACTTCCCTTTTAAGAGCAAATGCACTGGAAGAAGCCTCTAGGAGTCTTGCTAGAAGCAAGCTGATTGGGGGACATTCTGCTGGAGGATTAGATGGATTAAAATGATTGATCGTTCTTATTTACCCTTTCAATCCGCGCGAGATTATCAAGATCCAGGGATGCAGAAGTGGATGGGGTTTTATCTCTCAGAACACACCAGTTCGCTCAGTGAAGCAAAAAACTGTGTTGATTTTTCGATAGATTTGGACCCAGCTGAGAAACTACATTTACTTTCTCAGCTTTATATTAGCCAGCTAAAGGGATTCTTTGTGGTTAAGGAAAAGAGGCAGAAGGCGACTATCATCGGTGAGGTGAGAGAGTTATCACATCAGACTCTATCTATTAGGACAAACGAGGGATATAGGTTGATAGAGCTTGAAGATATCCTCGAAATTCGACTGTGGGAGGAGGGAGTTTATGACTAGAAAAGAGCTGTATGAAAACAAACTGCAGATGGATTACTTTTCAGATAACTATATTCGTTTTGAAGAGGATTTTCAAAAATACTCTGCCATGAACGTACCCTTGACTTTCTTGATTGATGACATCCTACGAACCATGGCGATGAATCAGAAAAACTACTTTGTCTTAAACAAGGAAAATGCCAAGGATGGGCGGGAGCATCGTTTTTATTTTAGGGTGGTAACGGAAAAAGCGTGTCCCAGAAATAGGACCTATACATACTCAGGAGTCAAGAATAGCAGTCAGTAGCGCCTTGTCTGCTATGAATGTATCATTTTTACAACACTTCATGGTTCATATCATGGGGTGTTTTTCTATTTAAGTCAAAGCCCATCAAAAAATCTCACTATTCATCAGGCTAAAGGAAACCTAATCATAGTGAGATTGTGAATTATAGTAGGTTTTGTATCGCCTCTTCAATTTGTTTTGGGTCTGTTTTGGAAGAGAAGCGTTCAAAGACCTGCCCATCACGACCAATGAGAAACTTAGCGAAATTCCATTCGACTCGTTTTCCCAGTGGGCCAGATTTTTGTTCTTTCAACCAAACATAGAGAGGATCTGCTTCCTTACCGTTGACCTTGATCTTGGCAAAACGTGGGAAGGTGGTCTGATAATGTAGGCTACAGAAGGTGTTGATTTCCTCTGCGCTGCCTGGTGCTTGTCCCATAAACTGATTGCAAGGGAAATCCAAGATTTCAAACCCCTGATCTTGATAGTGATCATAGAGTTCTTGCAGCCCTTTGTACTGGGGGGTTAACCCACATCCGGTAGCAGTGTTGACAATCAAGAGAACTTTACCACGATAGGCATTTAGTGAAGTTTCTTGCTTGTCTTGGTTCAAGACTGAAAAATCGTATAGTGAAGTCATTGCTTGCTTTTCTCCTTCTGTTTGGTATTTTTAGGAGGTTTCTCCTCCTGTAGGGATAGAAATCCGTAGGTCAGAGTTCCAAAAATGCTACCGATAATCAGGCCATACATTAGGAAAGGACCACTTTTATCGAATTGCATGAGCAACTTCCCAAAATCTGAAAAGGACATCTGCTGAACGAAGACTTTATGAAAGATGAGTAAGGTAAAGAAGCCGATCTGAATACCGATAAACACAATCCAGCTTCGGAATTTGATTTGGGCTTTGCTGTAGGTCTTGAGGATGATTTCTGATTTGTCATCCTTTTCAAGATGAAGCTCTTGGACGGCTCTTTGGGTTTTTAAAGTAATGAAAAAAATGAGTCCAGAGTAAACATAGGGCATAGCATAGCGAACCACTTCTATGAAGCGTCCAAATAACAGATAAAACAAGAAGAGAAAGAAGGAAGAATAAACGATTTGAACCATAGAACGGGCACAAGCCTTGTAGATAATCTCTTGTCGGCATTCATCAAAAGGGCCCTGAATGTGAAAGAGATTTCGAAGTAGGCGAGTGGTTAAGTCTTCTTTTTTCATGCTAGTAACCTCCTAAATGAGTGGTTTTTGATTGACTTCTTTAACGAGTTGATAGAAAGTATAGAAGTAAATCAAGCTAAAAATGATACAGGTTGTTATAAATACTAGGTATCTCCAATCTGCAGGACGCCTTAAAAGTTGTGGGAAGGATACGAGAATAAAACAGAGAGATACGTTTAGAAGGCGTATTTTTTTGGATTGGATTTTCTGAAGTATTTGTCCCTTGTTCAGCAAAGGAAGAAATAAAAGGAAAATGATCAAGAAAGGACGCGTAATATGTCCAGAAAACAGGACGAAGGTAATAAAGATGCTGACAAAAATATGACTGAATAGTAAAGTTACTAGTGATTTCATAGGGCACCTCCTAATCCTCATCTTGCTCTTTTTTAGTTTTTGCAATGCGACGGGAGATGAGGAACTGTATGCTCGCTCCGAAGAAAATAGAACCGAGAATGCTTGATACACCATTTCTTATAGTTAGGAGAGAATGAAAATAGTCCTGACCTTCACCTATGAGTATACTGAGAAGAGGAGTTATAAAAAACATCCATAGACCAAAGAACAAACCTGCTTTCAGACCAGGGTAATGTAGTTGCTTACTTTCTTTCTCACTCAGCATATCTGGATCAATAGTTGTAATCCCTGTTTTTTGCATTTGGTAGGTGAGATAGCTAGCAGCGATGAGGGCAATCACTAAAATCAGAGGAGGATAGACCAGAGCCACTAGTTGAGGAAATTTATAGGCTAGAAGGAGTGGAATAAGATTTCCGAAAATCATCAGATAAAAGAGGATGATAAAGACTTGGTTACCGATACGATCGGCCTCGCGCCGTTTGTATTCGTCAAGGGGCTCAGAAATGCCGTATGTGCGTTTGATGAGTTTTTCAGTGAAGGTTTCTTTTTTCATGAGTTGGCTCCTTTTTTAAAAATTATCCTCCCAAAAGAGACTGTTGAGGTCAGTTTGGAGGCTGCGGGCGAGATTGAGACAGAGTTCCAGGGTTGGATTGTACTTGTCGTTCTCAATCATATTGATGGTTTGTCTCGAGACACCGATATCCTTGGCTAGTTCGAGCTGGGAAATACCCAATTCCTTGCGAAATTCTTTCACACGATTCATCTGGACTCCTTTCTGAATTGTGTCGTATATATTTGACTATATTATATTCTTCTATAGAGCGGATGTCAAGCATATTTGACATATTTCTTAAAGAAATCTTACTTTTTTTGACCTATTTGTCTGACTAGTGCAAGCTAGTCGGATTTGTGGTAAAATAGATAAGATATGACAAAAGAATTTCATCATGTAACGGTCTTACTCCACGAAACGATTGATATGCTCGACGTAAAGCCTGACGGTATCTACGTTGATGCGACTTTGGGTGGAGCGGGCCATAGCGAATATTTATTAAGTAAATTGAGTGAAAAAGGCCATCTCTATGCCTTTGACCAGGACCAGAATGCCATTGACAATGCGCAAAAACGCTTGGCACCCTATATCGAAAAAGGGATGGTGACTTTTATAAAGGATAACTTCCGTCATTTACAGGCACGTTTGCGCGAAGCTGGTGTTCAGGAAATTGATGGAATTTGTTATGACTTGGGAGTATCTAGTCCTCAATTGGATCAGCGTGAGCGTGGTTTTTCTTATAAAAAGGATGCACCACTAGACATGCGCATGAATCAGGATGCTAGTCTGACAGCCTATGAAGTGGTGAACCACTATGACTATCATGACTTGGTTCGTATTTTCTTCAAGTATGGCGAGGACAAATTCTCTAAACAGATAGCGCGTAAGATTGAACAGGTACGTGAAGTCAAGCCAATCGAGACAACGACTGAGCTGGCAGAAATTATCAAGTCAGCCAAGCCTGCCAAGGAACTCAAGAAGAAGGGGCATCCTGCCAAGCAGATTTTCCAGGCTATTCGAATTGAAGTTAATGATGAACTGGGAGCGGCAGATGAGTCCATCCAGCAGGCCATGGACATGTTGGCTCTGGATGGTAGAATTTCAGTGATTACCTTTCATTCCTTAGAAGACCGCTTGACCAAGCAGTTGTTTAAGGAGGCTTCAACAGTGGAAGTCCCCAAAGGCTTGCCTTTCATCCCAGATGATCTCAAGCCCAAGATGGAATTGGTATCCCGTAAGCCAATCTTGCCAAGCGCAGAAGAATTAGAAGCCAATAACCGCTCGCACTCAGCCAAGTTGCGCGTGGCCAGAAAAATTCACAAGTAAGAGGAAAAAATGGTAGATAAGAAAGAAACAACCAGTCAATTCTTGCAGAATCGTATAAAAAAATTCTCACGTGTGGAGAAGGCTTTTTATCTTTCCATCGCTTTTACGGCTCTCGTTTTAGCAGTGAGCATTATCTTTATGCAGACACGACTCTTGCAAGTGCAAAGTGATTTGACAAAAATCAATGCGCAGATAGAGGAGAAGAAGACAGAGCTCGATGATGCTAAGCAGGAAGTGAATGAATTGATTCGTTCAGAGCGCTTGAAAGAAATTGCAGATAAAAAAGATTTAAAATTGAATAACGAGAATATTCGATCAGCGGAGTAAGATATGAAGTGGACAAAAAGAATAACCCGATTTGCGATTAGAAACCGTAAATCTCCAGCAGAAAACCGTAAAATAGTGGGGAAGTACATCAGCTTGTTAGCTGTCGTACTTTTCGCTGTCTTTTTGGTCAATTTTGCTGTTATTATCGGAAGTGGTAGTAAATTTGGAACGGATCTAGTCAAAGAGGCTAAGAAAGTTCACCAAATAACCCGTACAGTCCCTGCCAAACGTGGGACTATTTATGACCGAAATGGAGTCCCAATTGCTGAGGATGCAACCTCCTATAATGTCTATGCGGTTATTGATGAGAACTATAAGTCAGCAACGGGTAAGATTCTTTACGTAGAAAAAACACAATTTAACAAGGTTGCAGAGGTCTTTCATAAGTATCTGGACATGGAAGAATCCTATGTAAGAGAGCAACTCTCGCAACCTAATCTCAAGCAAGTTTCCTTTGGAGCAAAGGGCAATGGGATTACCTATGCCAATATGATGTCTATCAAAAAAGAGTTGGAAACTGCAGAGGTCAAGGGGATTGATTTTACAACCAGTCCCAATCGTAGTTACCCAAACGGACAATTTGCTTCTAGTTTTATCGGACTAGCTCAGCTCCATGAAAATGAAGATGGCAGCAAGAGCTTGCTGGGAACCTCTGGAATGGAGAGTTCCTTGAACAGTATTCTTGCAGGGACAGACGGCATTATTACCTATGAAAAGGATCGTCTGGGAAATATTGTCCCCGGAACGGAACAAGTTTCCCAACAAACTGTGGATGGCAAGGATGTTTATACAACATTGTCTAGTCCGCTCCAATCTTTCATGGAAACTCAGATGGATGCCTTTCTAGAAAAAGTAAAAGGTAAGTACATGACCGCGACCTTGGTCAGTGCAAAGACCGGTGAAATCCTCGCTACCACCCAACGACCTACCTTTAATGCAGATACTAAAGAAGGAATCACTGAGGACTTTGTTTGGCGTGATATTCTTTATCAAAGTAACTATGAACCAGGATCAGCCATGAAGGTTATGACGTTAGCTTCTTCTATTGATAATAATACCTTCCCAAGTGGAGAATACTTCAATAGCAGTGAATTCAAAATAGCGGATGCGACGACTCGAGATTGGGATGTTAATGATGGTTTGACTACTGGTGGGATGATGACTTTCTTACAAGGTTTCGCTCACTCCAGTAATGTTGGAATGAGTCTACTTGAACAAAAAATGGGAGATACTACTTGGTTGGATTATCTAAACCGCTTTAAATTTGGGGTTCCAACTCGCTTTGGCTTGACAGATGAATACGCTGGTCAACTTCCAGCTGATAATATTGTTAGTATTGCTCAAAGCTCATTTGGGCAAGGAATTTCAGTGACACAAACACAAATGCTTCGTGCCTTTACAGCCATTGCTAATGATGGAGTTATGCTGGAGCCAAAATTTATAAGTGCTATTTATGATACTAACAATCAGTCTGTACGTAAGTCACAAAAAGAAATAGTAGGAAATCCTGTTTCCAAAGAGGCAGCAAGCACAACTCGAAATCACATGATCTTAGTTGGGACGGACCCTCTATATGGAACTATGTATAATCACTACACAGGAAAGCCAATTATAACAGTTCCAGGTCAAAATGTAGCCCTCAAGTCTGGTACGGCTCAAATCGCAGACGAGAAAAATGGAGGCTACTTGGTTGGTTCTACCAACTACATTTTCTCAGTTGTGGCTATGAACCCTGCTGAAAATCCTGATTTTATCTTGTATGTAACGGTTCAACAGCCTGAACATTATTCAGGTATCCAATTGGGAGAATTTGCCAACCCAATCTTGGAGCGGGCTTCAGCTATGAAAGAATCTCTCAATCTTCAATCTCCAGCCAAGAATTTAGATAAAGTTACGACAGAATCTTCTTATGCAATGCCTAGCATCAAGGATATTTCACCTGGTGAGTTGGCGGAAGCCTTACGCCGAAATATTGTGCAACCAATCGTTGTAGGTACTGGAACAAAGATTAAAGAATCATCTGTAGAAGAAGGGACCAATCTTGCACCAAACCAACAAGTTATCCTTTTATCGGATAAGGTAGAAGAAATTCCAGACATGTATGGCTGGAAAAAAGAGACTGCTGAGGCCTTTGCTAAATGGTTGGATATCGAGCTGGAATTTGAAGGTTCAGGTTCCGTCGTTCAGAAGCAGGATGTTCGGACTAATACAGTTATCAAAAACATTAAAAAAATTAAATTAACTTTAGGAGACTAATATGTTTATTTCTATCAGTGCTGGAATTGTGACATTTTTACTAACTTTAGTAGGAATTCCGGCCTTTATCCAATTTTATAGAAAGGCGCAAATTACAGGCCAGCAGATGCATGAGGATGTCAAACAGCACCAGGCAAAAGCTGGGACTCCTACAATGGGAGGTTTGGTTTTCTTAATTGCTTCTGTTTTAGTTGCTTTCTTTTTCGCCCTATTTAGTAATCAACTCAGCAATAATGTTTGTATGATTTTATTTATCTTGTTTCTTTATGGTTTAATCGGATTTTTAGATGACTTCCTCAAGGTCTTCCGTAAAATCAATGAGGGACTTAATCCCAAACAGAAATTGGCTCTTCAGCTTCTAGGTGGCGTCATTTTCTACCTTTTCTATGAGCGCGGTGGAGATATGCTTTCTGTCTTTGGTTACCAAGTGCATCTAGGGATTTTCTATATTGTCTTCGCTCTTTTCTGGCTAGTCGGTTTTTCAAACGCAGTAAACTTGACAGACGGTATTGACGGTTTAGCTAGTATTTCCGTTGTGATTAGTTTGTCTGCCTATGGAGTTATTGCCTATGTGCAAGGTCAGATGGATATTCTTCTGGTGATTTTGGCTATGATTGGTGGTTTACTTGGTTTCTTCGTCTTTAACCATAAGCCTGCTAAAGTCTTTATGGGAGATGTGGGAAGTTTGGCTCTCGGTGGAATGCTGGCAGCTATTTCTATGGCTCTCCACCAAGAATGGACTCTCTTGATTATCGGAATTGTTTATGTCTTTGAAACAACTTCGGTCATGATGCAAGTCGGATATTTCAAAATGACTGGTGGTAAACGTATTTTCCGTATGACGCCTGTGCATCACCATTTTGAGCTTGGAGGATTGTCTGGTAAAGGAAATCCTTGGAGCGAGTGGAAGGTTGATTTCTTCTTTTGGGGAGTGGGGCTTCTAGCAAGTCTTTTGACACTAGCAATTTTGTATTTGATGTAAGAATGGCACCCTGATGTTTCAGGGTGTTTTTGCTTTTTAAAAAATATTGGTCAATTAAAGTCAAATTCCTTGACCTTTTTTGACTAATGTAGTATATTATGAACGTAAGGTAAATGAAAGCCTTACTAGAACACTTATTTAAAGTAAAATAGAAAGAGGTGGGGTCTATGTTTAATCTAGAAATCTTTAGAAGTAAAGATAGTCTACTCCTGCTTGAAAAAGAAAAACCAGAAATAGTACGTAGAGTAGCGATTTAGCTAGTCTAAATTTTTTAAAACAAAGGTCAAAGATAGTCAATATCAGTAATAATAACTAAGTAAACAAAAAGAGGTAAAGAATATGAACAACAACTTTAATAATTTTAACAACATGGATGATTTATTTAACCAATTGATGGGTGGTATGCGAGGATATAGTTCTGAAAATCGTCGCTACTTGATTAATGGACGTGAAGTAACACCTGAGGAATTTGCTCATTATCGTGCAACTGGTCAATTACCAGGAAATGCAGAAACTGATGGACAAATGCCACAACAGGCTTCAGGTATGAAACAAGACGGTGTCCTTGCTAAACTAGGTCGAAACTTGACAGCAGAAGCGCGTGAGGGCAAGTTGGATCCTGTTATCGGACGAAACAAGGAAATTCAAGAAACATCTGAAATTCTTTCACGCCGTACCAAGAACAATCCTGTTCTAGTCGGAGATGCAGGTGTTGGTAAGACAGCAGTTGTCGAAGGTTTGGCACAAGCCATTGTGAACGGTGATGTTCCAGCTGCTATTAAGAACAAGGAAATTATTTCTATAGATATCTCTGGTCTTGAGGCTGGGACTCAATACCGCGGTAGTTTTGAAGAAAACGTTCAAAACTTAGTCAATGAGGTCAAAGAAGCGGGAAATATTATCCTCTTCTTTGATGAAATTCACCAAATCCTCGGTGCTGGATCTACTGGAGGTGACAGTGGTTCTAAAGGGCTTGCAGACATTCTCAAGCCAGCCCTCTCTCGTGGAGAATTGACAGTGATTGGCGCAACAACTCAAGACGAATACCGTAATACTATCTTGAAAAATGCAGCCCTTGCTCGTCGTTTCAACGAAGTCAAGGTCAATGCTCCTTCAGCAGAGGATACTTTTAAAATCCTTCAAGGAATTCGTGATCTCTATCAACAACACCACAATGTTATTTTGCCAGATGAAGTCTTAAAAGCAGCAGTGGATTATTCTGTTCAGTATATTCCTCAACGTAGCTTGCCAGATAAGGCTATCGACCTTGTCGATGTTACGGCGGCTCACTTGGCAGCTCAGCATCCAGTAACAGATGTTCATGCTGTTGAACGTGAAATTGAGGCAGAAAAAGACAAGCAAGAAAAAGCAGTTGAGGCAGAAGATTTTGAAGCAGCTCTAAACTATAAAACACGCATTGCAGAATTGGAAAAGAAAATCGAAAACCATACAGAAGATATGAAAGTGACTGCAAGTGTCAACGATGTGGCTGAATCTGTAGAACGGATGACGGGTATTCCAGTATCTCAAATGGGGGCTACGGACATCGAACGTTTGAAAGATATGGGGCATCGTTTGCAGACGAAAGTTATTGGTCAAGATAAGGCCGTTGAAGCAGTAGCAAAAGCTATCCGTCGTAACCGTGCTGGTTTTGATGAAGGTAACCGTCCAATCGGTAGCTTCCTCTTTGTAGGTCCTACTGGTGTTGGTAAGACTGAGTTGGCTAAACAATTGGCTCTTGATATGTTCGGAACGAAAGATGCTATCATCCGTTTGGACATGTCAGAATACAGCGACCGCACAGCCGTATCTAAATTGATTGGTACAACTGCAGGTTATGTTGGTTACGATGACAACAACAATACCTTGACAGAACGCGTCCGTCGCAATCCATACTCAATCGTCCTTCTCGACGAAATTGAAAAGGCTGACCCTCAAGTCATCACCCTTCTCCTTCAAGTTTTGGACGATGGTCGTTTGACAGATGGTCAAGGTAACACTGTCAACTTCAAGAATACGGTGATTATCGCAACTTCAAACGCAGGCTTTGGTTACGAAGCTAACTTGACAGAAGATGCTGATAAACCAGAATTGATGGATCGTTTGAAACCTTACTTCCGTCCAGAATTCCTTAACCGTTTCAATGCTGTCATCGAATTCTCACACTTGAGCAAAGAAGATCTTTCTAAGATTGTAGACCTTATGTTGGTTGAAGTTAACAAGACGCTTTCTAAGAAAGACATTGACTTGGCAGTGAGCGAAGCTGCTAAAGAATACATGACTGAGGAAGGCTACGATGAAGTTATGGGTGTTCGTCCACTCCGTCGTGTGGTTGAACAACAAATCCGTGACAAAGTCACAGATTTCCACTTGGATAACCTTGATGCTAAACACCTAGAAGCTGATATGGAAGATGGTGTTTTGGTCATTCGTGAAAAAGCCTAAGACAGAATTTTGAGCATAAAAAAGAAGGAGCCAGCTGAAAAACTGGTTCCTTTTTTGTGTTTAGATGACATGGCGTTCAAAGGCATCATCTGAAATCCCTTGTTCTAGGATGAGTTTTGCCCATTCTTTAGCAGAAAAGAGGCTGTGATCCTTGTAGTTGCCGCAAGATTCGATGGTTGTTCCAGGGACATCTTCCCAAGTAGTAGTCTCAGCGATTTCCTTGAGCGAATCCTTGATAACAGCAGCGATTTTAGCACTGGTGTGACGTCCCCACATAATCATGTGGAAGCCTGTGCGGCAACCAAATGGTGAACAGTCAATCATACCGTCAATCCGGGTACGGATAAGTTTAGCTAAGAGGTGCTCGATAGTGTGAAGGCCAGCGGTAGGGATAGAGTCTTCGTTTGGTTGCACCAAGCGAATATCAAAGTTGGAGATAACGTCTCCCTTTGGCCCTGTTTCTTCCCCGATCAAGCGAACATAGGGTGCTTTAACAATGGTGTGGTCAAGTTCAAAACTTTCGACAATAACTTCTTTTGACATGGTAAATCCTTTCAGTTTTCTCTTTTCATTATAACATAAAGCCGGATCTTGAGACAGAGAGAAAACCTCTCCGAGAGTGGAGAGGTTCGAATCGCTACTTACGATACAAGCGGTCGTATTGGTAGTAAGGGTCAAAGGTTACATTGATACCCAATTTGCGAAGGACATTCTTGTCTTCATCGGTTAAGATGATGGTTGAGTGGGCTTCGCTTCCTTTGAGGTTGCCAAGTTCTTCCATAGCACGAGCAGCATCAGGATTTTCTGTAGCTGTGATAGCAAGTGCAATCAGGATTTCATTTGAATGAAGGCGAGGATTGCGGCTACCCAGATGATCGATTTTAAGACCTTGGATTGGCTTAACAACTTCAGGCTCGATTAGTTTTACTTCTTTAGCAATGTCAGCTGATTTCTTGATGGCGTTGATCAAGGCAGCGGCTGTAGGGCCAAAGAGTTCTGAGTTCTTACCTGTGACGATTTCTCCGCTTGGCAATTCAAGGGCTAGGGCTGGTCCGCCAGTTTCTTCTGCTTTTTGGCGTGCAGCAACAGCAACCTTACGGTCTGCTGGTGTGATACCGAGGTCATTCATAAGCAACTCGATTTTCTTGACAGCAGCTTCGCCAACTTTTTCGGCTTTAAAATCAAGAACAGTTTGATAGTAACGGCGGATGATTTCTTGTTTAGAAGCTTCGACAGCAGCCTCATCATCTGTAATAGCGAAACCAACCATGTTGACACCCATGTCTGTTGGTGAAGCGTATGGAGATTCACCAAGGATACGTTCCAACATACGTTTGAGCACTGGGAAGATTTCGATATCACGGTTGTAGTTGACAGTGGTTTCTCCATAGGTTTGGAGATGGAAGGGGTCAATCATGTTGACATCATCAAGGTCTGCTGTGGCAGCTTCATAAGCCAAATTGACTGGGTGATGAAGGGGAAGATTCCAAACTGGGAAGGTTTCAAACTTAGCGTAGCCAGACTTGATACCATTGATTTGGTCGTGGTACATATTGGACATACAGGTTGCCAATTTTCCAGAACCAGGTCCAGGAGCAGTTACGACGATCAAGTTGCGACTGGTTTTGATGTAGTCATTTTTCCCCATGCCTTCTGGGGAAATGATATGATCCATATCCGTCGGATATCCTTTGATTGGATAATGAAGATAAGAATCAATTCCATTTTTCTCAAGTTGGTTGCGGAAGGCATCTGCAGCTGGTTGACCAGCGTACTGTGTGATGACAACGGAGCCAACAAAAATTCCCAATTCATTGAATTTATCAATCAAACGAAGAACTTCTTGGTCATAAGAAATGCCCAAGTCACCACGTGCTTTGGAATGTTCGATGTTGCTAGCATTAATGGCAATTACAACCTCGACTTGCTCTTTCAATTCTTGTAAGAGCTTGATTTTGTTGTCAGGTTCATAACCAGGAAGGACACGAGCAGCGTGGAAGTCTTCTAACATTTTGCCACCAAACTCCAAGTAGAGCTTGCCGTCAAATTGGTTAATGCGCTCCAAAATATGGTCGCGTTGTAGATTCAAATATTGTTCAGAACTAAAAGCTTGTTTTTTCATTTTTTTACCTCTGACCTCTATTATAATAAAAAAATGGAAGTTAGGAAACTATGGAGTTAAAAAAGGAATCAAAAAGATTAGGCAAACGCTTGCACAAATATCTAAAAAGTGCTATCATAGATTATAGATTATTAAAATAATGAGGTAAGAAGATGCAAGAAAAATGGTGGCACAATGCCGTAGTCTATCAAGTTTATCCTAAGAGCTTTATGGATAGCAACGGAGATGGAATTGGCGATTTGTCAGGAATTACCAGTAAGTTAGACTATCTAGCCAAGTTAGGAATTACAGCGATTTGGCTTTCTCCTGTTTATGACAGTCCTATGGATGATAATGGCTATGATATTGCTGATTATCAAGCGATTGCGGCTATTTTCGGGACCATGGAGGATATGGACCAACTGATCGCGGAAGCTAAGAAACGTGATATTCGTATCATCATGGACTTAGTGGTCAATCATACTTCAGATGAGCATGCTTGGTTTGTCGAGGCCTGTGAAAATCCTGATAGCCCTGAACGAGACTACTATATCTGGCGGGATGAACCCAACGATTTGGAGTCTATCTTTAGTGGGTCTGCTTGGGAGTACGATGAAAAGTCAGGTCAGTACTATCTCCACTTTTTCAGTAAGAAACAGCCAGATCTCAACTGGGAAAATGAAAAACTTCGTCAGAAAATTTATGAGATGATGAACTTTTGGATTGATAAAGGGATTGGCGGTTTCCGCATGGATGTCATTGACATGATTGGGAAAATTCCTGACGAGAAAGTAGTCAATAATGGTCCTATGCTCCACCCTTATCTCAAGGAGATGAATCAGGCGACCTTTGGAGATAAGAATCTCTTGACAGTAGGAGAGACTTGGGGAGCAACTCCAGAGATCGCTAAGCTCTACTCTGATCCAAAGGGACAAGAATTGTCTATGGTCTTCCAGTTTGAACATATCGGTCTTCAGTATCAGGAAGGGCAACCTAAATGGCATTATCAAAAAGAGCTGAATATCTCTAAGTTGAAAGAGATTTTCAATAAATGGCAGACAGAGTTAGGAGTTGAGGACGGTTGGAATTCGCTCTTCTGGAACAATCATGACCTCCCTCGTATCGTCTCTATCTGGGGAAATGACCAAGAATACCGTGAAAAATCTGCCAAAGCCTTTGCTATCTTGCTTCATCTCATGAGAGGGACTCCTTATATCTACCAAGGTGAGGAAATTGGGATGACAAATTATCCGTTTGAAACACTGGACCAAGTAGAAGATATTGAATCCCTCAACTATGCGCGTGAAGCTCTTGAAAAAGGTGTGCCGATGGACGAAATCATGGAAAGTATCCGTGTCATTGGACGTGACAATGCCCGTACCCCTATGCAATGGGACGAGAGCAAAAACGCTGGTTTCTCAACAGGTCAACCTTGGTTGGCAGTCACCCCAAACTATCAAGCAATCAACGTTCAAGAAGCACTGGCAAATCCAGATTCTATTTTTTATACTTATCAGAAGTTGGTCCAAATTCGTAAGGAGAATAGCTGGCTGATTCGAGCTGACTTTGAACTATTGGAAACAGCTGACAAGGTCTTCGCCTATATCCGTAAAGATGGGGACCGTCGTTTTCTAGTTGTGGCTAACTTGTCCAATGAAGAGCAAGACTTGACCGTAGAAGGAAACGTCAAATCGGTCTTGATTGAAAACACCGTGGCTCAGGAAGTCTTTGAAAAACAAATCTTAGCTCCATGGGATGCTTTCTGTGTGGAAATGACTAACTAAAAAGTGAGAACCTTGAGCCTTAGAGTTTGAGGTTTTTTGCTAAAAGTTGTGTAAAAAACTCTTTTAAAAATATTTGTTAGAATTTTCTAACAAATCGCACTAAAATTCTTGTATTTATAAAAAAATAAGGTATAATAGTGAAAATACTTTCTTAAAGGAGATTACCTATGAAATCGAAAAAGTGGCTCTTAGGAGCAGGAGTGACCTTGAGTACAGCCATTCTTTTAACAGCTTGTGGGAAAAGTGAAAAGAATGCAGATGCTCCCAAAACATTCTCTTATGTTTATGCTGTTGATCCATCATCCTTGGATTATAGCGTTACAAGTAAAAGTTCAACTTCTGACGTAATAGGTAATGTCGTCGACGGTCTTTTAGAGAATGATAAATATGGGAATCTCATTCCTTCTCTAGCAGAGGATTGGTCAGTTTCTAAAGATGGCTTGACTTATACTTACAAACTACGTAAAGGTGTGAAGTGGTATACTTCAGAAGGAGAAGAGTATGCGGAAGTTAAAGCTCAGGATTTTGTCACCGGATTAAAGCATGCAGCAGACGGAAAATCCGATGGTCTTTCTTTGGTTGAGAAATCCATCAAAGGATTGGAGGCTTATGTTAGTGGTGAGACAAACGACTTCTCAACTGTAGGTGTGAAGGCTCTTGATGATTATACGGTAGAATATACCCTTAATAAACCGGAAAGTTTTTGGAACTCTAAAGTAACCACAGCAACCATGCTTCCTGTAAATGAAGAATTTTTGAATGCAACAGGCAAGGATTACGGAGCGCCAACTCCATCAAGTATTCTTTACAATGGCCCATATTTTTTGAAATCTTTGATTTCTAAATCTGTGATTGAATATGAAAAAAATCCTAACTATTGGGATAAGGACAATGTCAAAATTGATAATGTTAAATTGACATTCTATGATGGTTCAGATCAAGAATCCTTAATTCGTAGCTTTACACAAGGTGCCTATACCACTGCACGTCTTTTTCCAGCAAGCTCAAACTTTGAGTCAACTAAGAAAGAGTACGGAGATAAGATTGTCTATAGTCCACAAGAGGCAACAAGCTACTACCTCACTGTGAACGTAAACCGCCAGTCTTACAATAAAACAGCTAAAACAGATGAGTCACAAAAAACATCAACAAAAGAAGCTCTTCTCAATAAGAACTTCCGTCAGGCTCTTAATTTTGCATTTAATCGCCACGCCTATACAGCTCAATTAAATGGCGAAGAAGGTGCGGATAAGATTATTCGTAATAGTCTAGTGCCAGATAACTATGTTCAAGTAGCTGGGAAGACTTTCGGGCAGCTGGCTCAGGATGAACTGCTGAAATATGGAGAGCAATGGAAAGATGTGACTCTCACAGATGGCAAGGATACAATTTACAATCCTACAAAGGCCAAGTCTGCGTTTGAGAAAGCGAAGTCAGAATTGCAAACAAAGGGAGTAAGTTTCCCGATTCATTTGGATGTACCAGTAGAACAGACGGATGTAGTTGCAGTTCAACAGACAAATTCATTAAAACAATCGATTGAAGAAACATTGGGAACTGAGAATGTAATTATAGATGTTCTTCAAATGACGGATAATGAGAAGGAAAGTATTACTTCTCAAGCTAAAGTTCCAACCCAAAAAGATTATGATTTGAATGGAACTGGTTGGGGACCAGATTATCAAGATCCAGCAACCTATCTCAATATTTTAGATGCTAAGAAGGGTTCTGCTTTGAAGCATCTAGGTATAACAAAGGGCAAGGATCCTGAAGTTGTGGCAAAAGTTGGCTTGGATGAATACAAGAAGCTCTTGGATGATGCGGCTTCTGAGACAAGTAATCTTGATAAACGATACGAAAAGTATGCTAAAGCACAGGCTTGGGTTACTGATAGTTCACTTCTTATTCCAGTTGCTTCTTCAGGGGGCTCTCCTATGGTTAGTCGTACTGTTCCATTTACCAAAGCTTATTCACAGGTCGGTATTAAGGGGGATCCATTTATTTTTAAAGGAATGGAACTTCAAAATGATATTGTGACAACTAAAGAGTATGATGCGGCCTTCAAAAAGTGGCAAAAGGAAAAACTGGAATCGAATGCTCAGTATCAAAAGGATTTAGAAAAGCACATAAAATAACGTGAATGAGATTCTTGCTTTCGTTAGGTTATCAGTTAATTCATTGATATTTAAATGATAAATCGCATAAAAACAAGGGAGGACTGTATGAAAGGCAGAAATCCTTTGTTTTTTTATAACCAAGGTTTATAAACTTTCATTCTCGAAATTCAATTAACTTTACAAATTTCCACTATTTTGGTAAAATAAACTTATGTTACAAAAACTAACATAAAGGAGAAAGAAGATGAATACAAAAAAGCGTGTCCTTAGTGCAGGCCTGACTGTTGCGGCTGCTTTGCTTTTAACTGCTTGCGGACAATCAGGTTCAGATACAAAAACTTACTCATCAACCTTTAGTGGAAACCCAACTACATTTAACTACTTGTTAGACTACTACGCTGATAATACAGCTATCATTACCAACCTAGTTGATGGCTTGCTTGAAAATGACAACCACGGAAACCTAGTTCCGTCTTTGGCAGAAGACTGGTCTGTTTCAAGCGACGGTCTGACTTATACCTATAAATTGAGAAAAGATGCCAAATGGTTCACGGCTGACGGTGAAGAGTACGCCCCAGTCAAGGCACAAGATTTTGTGACAGGTATCAAGTATGCAGTGGATAATAAATCCCAGGCCATTGACTTGATTCAAAACTCGATCAAGGGCTTGAATGATTATATTACAGGAGCGGATTCTGACTTTTCTAAGGTTGGGGTGAAGGCCATCGACGACCAGACTGTTGAGTATACTTTGGTACGCCCAGAGCCTTACTGGAACTCAAAAACAACCAACAGTATTCTTTTCCCAGTGAATGAAGAGTTTCTAAACTCAAAAGGGAAAGATTTTGGGACTCTATCTCCAGATAGTATTCTTTACAGCGGACCTTATTTGTTAAAAGATTTCACATCAAAATCATCGATCGAGTATGTGAAAAATCCGCATTACTACGATCATGACAAAGTATCGATTGAACACGTGAAATTGGCTTACTTTGATGGCTCAGACCAAGAATTGACCATCCGTAACTTTGAAAGTGGAGCCTATTCAATCGCTGGGGTTTATCCAAATAGTTCTAACTTCGCCAAGACCAAAGAAAAATATAAGGATAATATCGTTTATAGCTTGCAGGACAAGACTTCTTGGTACTTCAATTTCAACGTCAACCGTAAGGCTTACAACCATACATCTAAAACGACAGATGAGCAGAAGAAATCAACTGAGACAGCTGTTTTGAACAAGAACTTCCGTCAAGCGGTGAACTTTGCCTTGGATCGCACAGCCTACTCTGCTCAGTCAAATGGGGAAGAAGCAGCTAGCAAGACCCTTCGTAACACCCTAGTACCTCCTACATTTGTCCAAGTGGGAGACAAGACCTTTGGAGAAGTAGTCGCTTCTAAATTGGTCAACTACGGAACAGAATGGTCAGGTATTAACTTGGCAGATGCTCAGGATGCCTATTTTAACAAAGAAAAAGCCCAAGCAAAATTTGCGGAAGCTAAAAAAGAATTGGCAAGTCAAGGTGTGACTTTCCCTATTCACTTGGATGTGGCTGTTGATCAAACAAGTAAAAATGCTGTGACAGGCATGAACTCTGTTAAGCAGACTCTAGAGTCAGTTTTAGGTGCTGATAACATTTTCATTGATGTTCAGCAACTTTCAACAGATGATTTTAATAACGTAGCCTTCTTGGCACCAACGCCTGCTGATCGAGACTATGATTTGAACTTTGATGGTTGGGTAGGTGACTATCAGGATCCATCAACCTATCTCAATCCTTTCAATGCAGAGGATGGGTTCTACCTCAAGATTTTTGGTTTAGATGCTCAAGAAGATAAATCTAAGATTGCTAGCTTGGGGCTTGATACTTACACCAAGATGCTCAAAGATGCAGATAGTGAAAATAAAGATGTAGCAAAACGCTATGAAAAATATGCTGAAGCACAGGCTTGGATGATTGACAATTCTCTGATTATGTCAGCCATGTCAAGTGGTGGAACAGCATCTGTAACCAAAGTAACGCCATTTACAAGAGGGTACTCAATGGTCGGTATCAAGGGTGATGGCAATAACTACAAGTATATGAAACTGCAAAAAGATACTGTGACAATCAAACAGTTTGAAGAAGCTAAGACTAAATGGGAGCAAGAAAGTAAAAAAGCAATCGAAAAAGCTCAAAAAGAAGCAGAAAATCATGTCAAATAGATGAGCGAGGTTCCGTAAGGGACCTTGTTTTGATGTTTATATAGTAAATTTATTGATGTAATTGGTTGCAAGTCAAAAAGAATGTTTCGGAAAGAAGATGAAAATGCCTTACCTAAGCGGATTTACCCCGCAAGTGTATTTTTTTATGATATAATAAAATGAAATAAAAATTGATAATAGAGGTATATCGTGAGTAGATCTTCGAAGCGAGCTCGTAAGGGTAAAACAAAAATATTGATTAGTTGGGGGTTGCTAGCTATCTATGCATTACTAGCAGTCTTTTTATTGTTTTTGATTTTCAAGTATAATATGCTAGCCTTCCGATATCTCAATATAGTGGTTGCTGTCTTAATTGTAGCCTTAGCCATCTTGTGCTTCTTTTTAATTCGGTCTAAGAAAGCTAAAAATCTAACGCTGATTTTATTACTGCTTGGTGTGTTAATCAATGGAACTTCTCTCTTTGCTGTAGGGCAGTTCATTGGATTTACCAGTCGCCTGAATGCGACATCGAACTACTCACATTATTCGATGAGTATTGCGGTATTAGCAGATAGTTCAATTGATAATATCAGTCAGGTAACCAGTGTAACGGGGCCGACTGGGACGGATAAGGATAATATCCAACAGTTGATGAATGATCTTAAGGCTAGTCAAAATAAGGAATTGACAGTCGAAGAAAGCAGATCCTATCTTGCGGCCTATAAGAGCTTGTTAGCTGGAGATACAAAGGCAATCCTTCTAAACAGTGTCTTTGAAAACATTATCGAATCCGAATATCCAGACTATGCTTCAAAGATTAAGAAAATCTATACCAAAGAATTGACTAAGAAGGTTGAAACTCCAAAGGATGTCAAAGGTGACAGTTTCAATGTTTATATCAGCGGAATTGATACTTACGGTCCAATTAGTTCAGTTTCTCGTTCGGATGTCAATATCATTATGACAGTGAATCGCGAAACTAAAAAGATTCTCTTGACAACGACACCTCGTGATTCCTATGTTCCAATTGCAGATGGTGGTAACAACCAAAAAGATAAGTTGACCCATGCGGGGATTTATGGAGTAGATGCTTCCATTCATACCCTGGAAAATCTCTACGGTATTGACTTGAACTATTACGCTCGTTTGAATTTCACTTCTTTCTTGAAATTAATAGATCTTCTCGGTGGAGTTGATGTTCATAATGATCAAGAATTTACTGCTCATACAAATGGGAAGTTCTATCCTGTAGGGAATGTTCATCTTGACTCGGAGCAAGCTCTTAGCTTTGTACGTGAGCGTTATTCATTGGCAGATGGAGACCGAGATCGTGGTCGTAACCAGCAAAAAGTTATTGTCGCTATTTTGCAAAAGTTAACTTCGACAGAAGCTTTGAAAAATTATGACAGTATTATAAAGGGTCTACAAGATTCCGTGCAAACCAATATGCCACTTGAAACCATGATGAACCTGGCCAATGCCCAACTTGAGAGTGGTGGAACTTATAAGATTAATTCGCAAGATCTTAAAGGAACAGGGCGTATGGATTTGCCATCCTATGCCATGCCTGATAGCAACCTTTACATGATGGAGATAAGTGATAGCAGTTTAGAGTCAGTCAAGGCTGCAATCAATGATGTGATGGAAGGAAAATAAGACACAATGATTGATATTCATTCGTATATCGTATTTGGTGTGGATGATGTTTTAAAATCTAAGCAAGAAAGCAAGGTCCTTTTGACAGAAGCTTATGGACAAGAAGTACGGACTTGAGATGTAAAACATGCAATTGTAACATCGATTAAAGTTATCCATCTTGTACAATTGCTACAACAGTTTGTTAAAAATAAAAGGAGGGAGTTATGTACGATTATCTTGTCGTTGGTGCTGGTCTTTTTGGTGCAGTCTTTGCCCATGAAGCAGCCCTAAAAGGAAAAAAAGTAAAAGTCATTGAAAAACGAAATCATATCGCGGGTAATATCTATACTCGTGAAGAGGAAGGAATTCAAGTTCATCAGTATGGTGCTCATATTTTTCATACTTCTGATAAGGAGATTTGGGATTATGTAAATCAGTTTGCAGAATTTAACCGTTACACAAACTCCCCTGTTGCTAATTATAAGGGTGAGATTTATAACCTTCCTTTTAATATGAATACCTTCAATAAACTTTGGGGAGTTGTAACGCCAGCAGAAGCACAGGCTAAGATTGATGAGCAACGTGCTGTTTTAAATGGCAAAACTCCTGAAAATTTGGAAGAACAGGCTATTTCTCTTGTAGGTACAGACATCTACGAAAAATTAATCAAAGATTATACAGAGAAACAGTGGGGCAAGCCAACTACGGAACTTCCAGCCTTTATCATTCGCCGTTTGCCAGTACGTCTGACCTATGATAACAACTATTTTAATGATACCTATCAAGGGATTCCAATTGGTGGTTACACTCAAATAGTTGAAAAAATGTTGGATCATGAAAACATTGATGTAGAAACAAATGTTGATTTCTTTGCGAATAAAGAGCAATATATGAAGGATTTCCCTAAGATTGTCTTTACTGGTATGATTGATGAATTCTTCGACTATAAGTTGGGTGAACTAGAGTACCGTAGTCTTCGTTTTGAAAACGAGACCTTGGATATGGAGAATTACCAAGGAAATGCAGTTGTGAACTATACAGATTCAGATACCCCATATACTCGCATTATTGAACACAAACATTTTGAGTTTGGGAATCAAGCAAAGACGATCATTAC
Organism: Streptococcus mitis; assembly: GCF_026782895.1. Lineage (GTDB taxonomy): Bacteria > Bacillota > Bacilli > Lactobacillales > Streptococcaceae > Streptococcus > Streptococcus mitis_CB. Next base: position 198,667 of record NZ_JAKUXJ010000006.1, on the reverse strand, counting down.
TAAAGAACATTCTAAAACATGGGAAAAAGGTGATGAGCCTTATTATCCAGTTAATAATGATCGTAATAATCATTTGTATAAATCATATAAAAAATTGGCTGATGAGCAAGGCAATGTTATCTTTGGTGGCCGCTTAGGACATTATCGTTATTACGATATGCACCAGGTAATCGGAGCTGCCTTGCAGTGTGTAAGAAATGAGTTAGATTAAACAACTAAAACTGTTTACAGTAGCTATTTAGTAATATGATTGATCATTCCTTGACTACCTAGTGTAGTCGAGGTTTTTTGATAGTATTCATATTTTTACAACCTTATTGTTTAAAAAATAATTTTCAAAAATTCTGAAAATTGTATTGACAGGATTAGAAAAAGGGTCTATAATGAATAAAAAAACAAAGGAGAAGACTATGAAAACAAGAAAAGTATTGGCTCTTGCGGGAGTGACTTTATTAGCAGCGGGTGTTTTAGCTGCTTGTTCTGGTGGTTCTGGTGCTAAAGGTGAGCAGACTTTTGCATTTACATACGAGAAAGATCCTGATAATCTTAATTATTTAACAACTGGTAAAGCTTCAACATCTGATATTACTAGTAATGTGATTGACGGATTGCTTGAAAATGATAAATACGGGAACCTTATTCCTTCATTGGCAGAAGACTGGTCAGTATCTAAAGATGGTTTGACTTACACCTACACTATTCGTAAGGACGCAAAATGGTACACATCCGAAGGAGAAGAGTATGCTCCTGTTAAGGCTCAGGACTTTGTGACAGGACTTAAATATGCAACGGATAAGAAATCAGAAGCTCTTTACTTGGTACAAGATTCGATCAAAGGTCTGGATGCCTATGCTAAAGGGGAAATTAAAGATTTCTCTCAAGTTGGGATTAAAGCACTTGATGATCAAACAGTCCAATACACTTTGAACAAACCTGAAAGCTTTTGGAATTCTAAAACAACTATGGGTGTGCTTGCGCCAGTCAATGAAGAGTTTTTGAACTCAAAAGGGGATGATTTTGCCAAAGCTACGGATCCAAGCAGTATCTTGTACAATGGCCCTTATTTGTTGAAATCTATTGTGACCAAATCTTCTGTTGAATTTGCGAAAAATCCGAACTACTGGGATAAGGATAATGTGCATATTGACAAGATCAAATTGTCATTCTGGGATGGTCAAGATACTAGTAAACCTGCAGAAAACTTTAAAGATGGTAGCCTTACAGCAGCTCGTCTCTATCCAACAAGTGCAAGTTTCGCAGAGCTTGAGAAAGAGATGAAGGATAATATTGTCTATACTCAACAAGACTCTACTACGTATCTAGTGGGAACAAATATTGATCGTCAGTCCTATAAATATACTTCTAAGACTAGTGACGAACAAAAGACTTCTACTAAAAAGGCTCTCTTAAATAAGGATTTCCGCCAAGCTATTGCCTTTGGTTTTGACCGTACAGCTTATGCCTCTCAGCTAAATGGAGAAACTGGAGCAAGCAAAATCTTGCGCAATCTCTTTGTTCCACCAACATTTGTTCAAGCAGATGGGAAAAACTTTGGCGATATGGTCAAAGAAAAATTGGTGACTTATGGGGATGAATGGAAGGATGTTAATCTTGCCGATGCACAGGATGGCCTTTACAATCCAGAGAAAGCCAAGGCTGAATTTGCTAAAGCTAAATCAGCCTTACAAGCAGAAGGAGTCCAATTCCCAATTCACCTAGATATGCCTGTTGACCAAACAGCAACTACAAAAGTTCAGCGCGTGCAATCTATGAAACAATCCTTGGAAGCGACTTTAGGAACTGATAATGTCATTATTGATATTCAACAACTACAAAAAGATGAAGTAAACAATATTACATATTTTGCTGAAAATGCTGCTGGCGAAGACTGGGATTTATCAGATAATGTCGGTTGGGGTCCAGACTTTGCCGATCCATCAACTTACCTTGACATCATCAAACCATCTGTAGGAGAAAGTACTAAAACATATTTAGGATTTGACTCAGGGAAAGATAATGTAGCTGCTAAAAAAGTAGGTCTATATGACTACGAGAAATTGGTTACTGAAGCTGGTGATGAGTCTATAGATGTTGCTAAACGATATGATAAATACGCTGCAGCTCAAGCTTGGTTGACAGATAGTGCTTTGATTATTCCAACTACATCTCGTACAGGGCGTCCAATCTTGTCTAAGATGGTACCATTTACAATACCATTTGCATTGTCAGGAAACAAAGGAACAAGTGAACCACTCTTGTATAAATACCTTGAACTTCAAGACAAGGCAGTCACTGCAGATGAATACCAAAAAGCCCAAGATAAATGGATGAAAGAAAAAGAAGAGTCCAATAAAAAAGCGCAAGAAGAGCTCGCAAAACATGTGAAATAAGATAAAAAGAAGTTAGTTGTTCGCTAACTTCTTTTGGTTTATCGAAAATGAATTGGTGCCGATCATCGCTTTTAGATATGATAGATCCTATTTTGTTGAAGAAAAAATCCTGAGCCTTTATTCTCAGAATTTTCTTTTATCTTACTGTTGTGGTTGCTGTTGAACTTGTGGATTTTGTGGCGTTGGTTGTACTGGTTGTGTCGGTTGAACAGCCTGGCCAGCTTGTCCTTGATTAGGATCAGTTGCTGGAGCATTATTGGGTTGTTGACCAACCGTCGTACTTGCCTGTGTAGTTGAACTTTCAGCTGTTGTGCTTGGAGTTTCTACCGTTTGTGTTTGTTGTGTTGCTGAATTATTCCATGTGTTCTTCGCGTTGTTCTGGAAGACGAATTCTCCATTTCGGAACAGGCCGTCTGGCATCGTCCAATCTCCAGGTTGATCATCTTCTGATAGATACGATATCATTGAGCGATAAACCTTAGCAGCAACTAGGAAACCATCTCCAACGATTGGAGTTAAACGATTTGAGTAACCAGTCCATACAGCCATAGAATACTTACGAGTATAACCTACAAACATTTCATCTGGAGCTACGTAGCCAGTGTTCTTGATATACTTTTCAATTTCGTCATCAGTATAGTTAGAAGTACCTGTCTTACCTGCTTGTGGAAGCCATGGTAGGTAAGCACCACGTCCGGTTCCGTAAGCTAAAACAGTTTTCATCATTTCGGTCATCATATAGGCAGTAGTTTCTTTCATAGCTCGTGTACCAGCATCTGAAAATTCTTTTTCACTACCGTCACTGAAGACGACCTTATTGATATACATTGGCTTGTGGTAAATACCACCGTTGGCAAAAGCAGCATAGGCTGCAGCCATTTTTTCACTACTTGCTCCGTATTGTTTATTAGATTCTGTTGTATTACTTGATATGGCGTTAGAATAATGCATATCTGGATAGTCAATTCCTAAACCATTTAAGAAGGTTTTTGCACGATTTAATCCAACTTTGTTGAGTGTTTCTACAGCAGGAACATTGCGAGATTGCTGTAGTGCATATTGCAGGGTGATATTACCGAAGTATCCTCTATCCCAGTTGTAGACAGGGGTATTTGTTCCAGGATAATTATACGGGATATCGCGTACAATGGTAGCAGTTGAGTCATAGATATCAAATTCCAAAGCAGGAGCATAATCAGTGATGGGTTTCATTGATGATCCCCAGTCACGATTGGTCTCCACAGCCTGGTTGGTGCCGAATGAAACATTACTTGCTTGATGACGAGCACCAAGTTGTGCAATAACGTTACCATTAGATACATCTACAATAGTCGAAGCTACTTGCATGTCATCATCAGGATAAGTGACATATTGGTCGGTGTTATAAACATCCCAGAGTCGTTGTTGGACATCTTTGTCCACATTTGTATAGACATCCATACCTGTAGTAAGAAGGTTGTAACCAGTTTCTTGTTCAACTTGGTCGATTACTTCTTTAAGGTAGTTGTCCATGTATGCAGGATAGCTGTTACCGGATTTCAGGCTTTGTAGACCATCGGTAACAGGGGTATTAATAGCTTTTTCATAATCTTCTGCACTAATGTATTTTTGCCCTTTCATTTCTGAAAGTACCAAGTTACGACGCTCTAGAGCAGCTTCTGGATGGGAATAAGGATCATATTGGTTTGGCGCTTGAGGCATTCCAGCCAAGAGTGCTAACTGTGGCAAGCTTAAGTCCTTCAAGTCTTTTCCATAGTAATTTTGGGCTGCGGTTTGCATTCCATAGTTACCGTTGGACATGTAGACTTTATTGATGTAATAGGTCAGGATTTCTTGCTTGGTTGCTTTTTGCTCTAGTTGAACGGCTAGCCAAGCTTCTTGAGCTTTACGTGACAAGGTTTGATCAGCAGTTGAAGTAGAAAAATAAGTCAATTTAATTAATTGTTGTGTCAAGGTTGAGGCACCTTGTAGACCTCCTCCTTGTAGATTTCTCAATGCTGCTCCCATGATACGAATAGTATCAACACCTCTATGATCAAAAAAACGGTGGTCTTCGATAGACACAATTGCCTTGACTAAGTCAGTAGGAATTTCATTTGCTTGGGCATTTACGCGACGTTCAGATCCAAGGTCAGCAATCAGTTCGTTTTTGTTGTCATAAATCTTGCTAGAGGTTGTCGCAACTAATTTACTTTCAGATAAGGCTGGAGCCTTGCTAACAAAGTAGAGGAAGACACCTCCACCTAATAGAAATAATGCGATAAATAAGGTAAGAAATGTAATTCCAATATACTTTAAGAATCGCAGAATAGTTTGTTTATTCATCTTGTTTTACCACCTAGTAAACGTTCTTTGATAATATCGAGATAGGGAATTTGAGGGAAAGCTCCTTGCTTTATTAAATATCCGTATTCTTGAATATATCCAAGTGGCATTGATTTTTGGCCCTTATCTTGATGATAAAAGCGAATCAAATCAAGTGCCGGCAACAAATAAGTTTCTTGTCGAGAAGAAAAATGAAGTAGTACGAAGCAAATGCCCTGCTGTTCTAGAACTTGTTCCATATGTTGAATCTGGTGAAGATGGAAGTTCTTCATTGGGATAGCATTTTTTTGCCGCGTTTCCTTGGCTTCAAAGTCAATGTAATGTCCTCTATATACGCCAGAGTAATCTGTTGTGGAAGCTTGTCTAAAGTAGGCTTCTACAATTTTGGCTCGACTACGTTGAGGATAGTCTACTCGAACAATCTGAACAGGCGTTGGCTTTTTATGGATAACTGCCATACCATGCGTCAGATAGTAGTCGTTTGTAGCGTTAATCATCTTTTCAAAAGTCATTCCTCGATTTGCGAAATTTTTTGGTTGAGAAATGGATGTTTGGCTTTTTTTTGATGAAATTTTATGAGGATAGTTGACCATATTTCTCCTTATTGGTACAATAACATCACTCTATTATACCATAAAAATAGAAAGAAAGGTGTAAAAATGACTACAGCTTTAATTATGGGATATTCTAATTTTGACTTGGGTTTGTTTTCTGACAAGGATCCTCGTCTTAAATTGATTAAAAAAGCGATACGTAGGGATTTAGAAGCTATGGCAGAAGATGGGGTGACTTGGCTTGTATTTACAGGGACTTTGGGCTTTGAATATTGGGTTTTAGAGGTTGCTCAGGAAATGAAGACCGAATACGGTTTCCAGTTGGCCACCATTTTTGCTTTTGAAACCCATGGGGAAAATTGGAATGAAGGCAATCAGATGAAACTGAGCCAATTTAAGCAGGTCGATTTTGTCAAATATGCCTATCCTAAATATGAACATATGGGGCAACTACGAGACTACCAACGATTTTTGCTGGAAAATACTGATTTAGCTTATTTTTTCTATGACCCAGAAAATGAGACCAAATTAAAATTTATAGACAATTTGATGAAAAATCAGGAAGGTTATCGCATAAAAAGGTTAACGTTTGAAGACTTAAATGAGTTAGTAGAAAATTTTTCTGAAAAGTAAGCCTTTGACCTTGATTTTTGTTTGCCTTTTTTTATATAATAATACTATTAGAAACCGAGAATGGAGAGAGAGATGGCAGGTATTATTTTTTCAGCGAAAGATATTTTCGAGCAAGAGTTTGGACGTGAAGTCCGTGGGTATAGTAAGGTTGAAGTTGATGAATTTTTGGACGATGTCATCAAGGACTATGAAACTTATGCTGCCTTAGTCAAGTCTCTCCGTCAAGAAATTGCAGAGTTGAAGGAAGAATTGTCTCGCAAACCTGAATCTGCACCGGTTCAAGCAGAACCACTTGAAATGACAGCAACAACTTCTATGACGAATTTTGATATTTTAAAACGTCTAAATCGTCTTGAGAAAGAAGTATTTGGTAAACAAATTTTGGATAACTCTGATTTATAAGAGCTTATTTGAAAAGTGCAATTTTTGGATAATCGCGTGAGGAGAATTTCTTTTCATGAGGAAAGTCCATGCTAGCACAGGCTGTGATGCCTGTAGTGTTTGTGCTAGGCGAATCCATAAGCCTAGGGACGAGAGATCGTTACGGCAGTCGAAATGGCTAAGTCCTTGGATAGGCCAGAGTAGGCTTGAAAGTGCCACAGTGACGGAGTCTTTCTGGAAACAGAGAGAGTGGAACGCGGTAAACCCCTCAAGCTAGCAACCCAAATTTCGGTCGGGGCATGGAGTACACGGAAACGAACGTAGTACTCTGACTGCTACCAGCTGTAAGCTGTTAGTGGTAGACAGATGATTATCGAAGGAAGTGGTCCTAGTCACTTCTGGAACAAAACATGGCTTATAGAAAATTGCATATAGGTTGGGGCTGAGAAAACTTTCTCAACCTCATTTTTTAAAGTGGACATATAGAAAGGTCTTATAAGACTGTAACATGAAAAAAGAATTTAATTTAATCGCTACTGCTGCAGCGGGTCTTGAGGCTGTCGTTGGTCGTGAGGTGCGAGAGTTGGGCTACGATTGTCAGGTTGAAAATGGACGTGTTCGTTTTCAAGGAGACGTGAGAGCCATTATCGAAACCAACCTCTGGCTTCGGGCAGCAGACCGTATCAAGATTATCGTAGGAACTTTTCCAGCTAAGACTTTTGAGGAGCTCTTTCAGGGAGTTTTCGCTCTAGATTGGGAAAATTATTTACCGCTTGGGGCTCGTTTTCCGATTTCGAAAGCCAAATGTGTTAAATCTAAACTTCACAATGAGCCCAGTGTTCAGGCTATTTCAAAGAAGGCTGTTGTTAAGAAATTGCAGAAACACTATGCCCGTCCAGAAGGTGTTCCCTTGATGGAGAATGGTCCAGAGTTTAAGATTGAGGTCTCTATTCTTAAAGACATAGCAACTGTCATGATTGATACGACAGGCTCCAGTCTCTTTAAACGTGGCTATCGTACCGAAAAGGGTGGGGCTCCTATCAAGGAAAATATGGCGGCAGCCATTTTGCAACTCTCTAACTGGTATCCAGACAAGCCCTTGATTGATCCAACCTGTGGTTCAGGAACTTTCTGTATCGAGGCAGTTATGATTGCTAGGAAGATGGCTCCAGGTCTTCGTCGCTCCTTTGCTTTTGAGGAATGGAACTGGATTAGCGATCGCTTGATCCAGGAAGTTCGCACAGAGGCGGCTAAGAAAGTGGATCGTGAGCTGGAACTGGATATCATGGGCTGTGATATCGATGCACATATGGTGGAAATTGCTAAGGCCAATGCTCAGGCAGCAGGTGTTGCAGGAGATATTACCTTTAAGCAGATGCGCGTGCAGGATTTGCGTTCTGATAAAATAAATGGAGTGATTATCTCTAATCCACCTTATGGGGAACGCTTGTCAGATGATGCAGGAGTTACCAAGCTTTATGCTGAAATGGGGCAAGTATTTGCTCCTCTGAAAACTTGGAGCAAGTTTATCTTAACCAGTGATGAAGCCTTTGAGACCAAGTACGGTAGTCAGGCGGATAAGAAACGGAAGTTGTACAACGGAACTTTAAAAGTTGATTTGTATCAATATTTTGGTCAGCGTGTTAAACGTCAGGAAGTAAAGTAGGAAGGAAAACTCATGAGTAAGAAAAGACGGAATCGTCATAAAACAGAACATAAAGAAGCGCAATTTGATTTTGATGATGCCAAAGAGCTAACGGTTGGAGAAGCTATGCGAAAAAATGAAGAGGTGGAAGCAGGTGTGTTGCCTGGAGATTCTATCTTGGACAAGTATGTGAAACAACATAAAGATGAAATTGAGGCAGATAAGTTTGCGACTCGCCAATACAAAAAAGAGGAGTTAATCGAAACACAGAGTCTGGATGACTTGATTCAAGAGGTGCGTGAAGCTGTAGAGGAGTCAGAAGCCTATTCAGAGGAAGTTCTATCGTCTGAAGCTATCTTACCTCCACTGCCTCTGGACGATGAGGATAAAGACTGGGATCCTATAGTACTAGAGGATGAAAATTCAGCAGAAATGACTGGGGAAGTGGAAGAGGAGAAAAAACTTTCTCGTCTGGATCAAGAGGACCCAGAAAAGAAAAGTAAAAAAGGTTTTGTTTTGACCGCTTTGGCGCTCGTATCAGTGGTTATCTGTGTCAGTGCTTATTATGTCTATCGTCAAGTGACCCGTTCGACCAAGGAAATCCAGACTTCTCAATCAACTACAAATACGCAGTCAGATGTAGAAGAATTCAATAATTTATATGATGGCTTCTATACAGATAGCAACAAAACGGCTTTGAAAAATAGCCAGTTTGATAAACTGAGCCAACTTAAAACTTTGCTTGATAAGCTAGAAGGTAGTCGCGAACATACCCTTGCCAAATCGAAGTATGATAGTCTAGCAACTCAAATCAAGGCCATTCAAGATGTCAATGCACAATTTGAAAAACCAGCTATTGTTGATGGTGTTTTGGATACCAATGCCAAAGCCAAATCGAATGCTAAATTTACGGATATTAAAACTGGAAATACAGAACTTGATAAAGTTCTAGATAAGGCTATCAGCCTTGGTAAGAGCCAGCAAACAAGTGCTTCAAGCTCAAGTTCAAGTGAAACTAGCAGCTCAAGTTCTCGCCAAGCAAGTGAAAATACGACTAGTGAGACAAAACCAAGTAGTTCAAATACGGCATCAAATGAAACTAGAAGTTCTCATAGTGAAGTCAATATGGGTCTATCAAGTGCGGGTGTTTCTGTTCAAAGAAGTGCTAGTCGTGTTGCCTACAATCAATCTGCTATTGATGATAGCAATAATTCTGCCTGGGATTTCGCGGATGGTGTCTTAGAACAAATTCTAGCGACTTCACGTTCACGTGGTTATATCACTGGTAACCAATATATCCTTGAACGTGTTAATATCGTTAATGGCAATGGTTATTACAACCTCTACAAGCCAGATGGAACCTATCTCTTTACCCTTAACTGTAAGACAGGATACTTTGTTGGAAATGGTTCTGGACATGCAGATGCTTTGGACTACTAAGCAGTCGTTACAAAATTCTTTCTTTTCAAAAGTAAAAATGATAAAATAAAACAAATTAAACAAGAGGAGTGTCAAATGACAAAAGCTAACTTTGGTGTTGTTGGTATGGCCGTAATGGGTCGTAACCTTGCCCTTAATATTGAATCTCGTGGTTACACAGTTGCTATTTACAACCGTAGTAAAGAAAAAACTGAAGATGTAATTGCTTGTCATCCTGAAAAGAAGTTTGTACCAAGCTATGACGTTGAAAGTTTTGTAAACTCAATCGAAAAACCTCGTCGTATCATGCTGATGGTTCAAGCTGGACCTGGTACAGATGCTACAATTCAAGCCCTTCTTCCACACCTTGACAAAGGTGACATCTTGATTGACGGAGGAAACACTTTCTACAAAGATACAATCCGTCGTAATGAAGAATTAGCAAACTCAGGTATCAACTTTATCGGTACTGGGGTTTCTGGTGGTGAAAAAGGTGCCCTAGAAGGTCCTTCTATCATGCCTGGTGGACAAAAAGAGGCCTACGAATTGGTTGCGGATGTTCTTGAAGAAATCTCAGCTAAAGCACCAGAAGATGGCAAACCATGTGTGACTTACATCGGTCCTGATGGAGCTGGTCACTATGTGAAAATGGTTCACAACGGTATCGAGTATGGTGACATGCAATTGATCGCAGAAAGCTATGACTTGATGCAACACTTGCTAGGCCTTTCTGCAGAAGATATGGCTGAAATCTTTACTGAGTGGAACAAGGGTGAATTGGACAGCTACTTAATCGAAATCACAGCTGATATCTTGAGCCGTAAAGACGATGAAGGTCAAGATGGACCAATCGTAGACTACATCCTTGATGCTGCAGGTAACAAGGGAACTGGTAAATGGACTAGCCAATCATCACTTGACCTTGGTGTGCCATTGTCACTAATCACTGAGTCAGTATTTGCACGTTACATCTCTACTTACAAAGAAGAACGTGTGCATGCTAGCAAAGTTCTTCCAAAACCAGCTGCCTTCAAATTTGAAGGAGACAAGGCTGAGTTGATTGAAAAGATCCGTCAAGCCCTTTACTTCTCAAAAATCATTTCATACGCACAAGGTTTTGCGCAATTGCGTGTAGCTTCTAAAGAAAACAACTGGAACTTGCCATTTGCAGATATCGCATCTATCTGGCGTGATGGCTGTATCATCCGTTCTCGTTTCTTGCAAAAGATTACAGATGCTTACAACCGTGATGCAGACCTTGCTAACCTTCTTTTGGATGAGTACTTCTTGGATGTTACTGCTAAGTACCAACAAGCAGTGCGTGATATCGTAGCTCTTGCTGTTCAAGCTGGTGTGCCAGTACCAACTTTCTCAGCAGCGATTACTTACTTTGATAGCTACCGTTCAGCTGACCTTCCAGCTAACTTGATCCAAGCGCAACGTGACTACTTTGGTGCCCACACTTACCAACGTAAAGACAAAGAAGGAACATTCCACTACTCTTGGTATGACGAAAAATAAGTAGGTCTGCCATGGGGAAACGGATTTTATTACTTGAGAAAGAACGAAATCTAGCTCATTTTTTAAGTTTGGAACTCCAAAAAGAGCAATACCGAGTTGATCAGGTTGAGGAGGGGCAAAAAGCCCTCTCCATGGCTCTTCAGACAGACTATGACTTGATTTTATTGAATGCTCGTCTGGGGGATATGACAGCCCAGGATTTTGCAGATAGGCTGAGTCGGACTAAGCCAGCTTCAATCATCATGGTCTTGGACCATCGTGAAGAATTGCAAGACCAGCTTGAGATAATCCAACGCTTTGCCGTTTCTTACATCTATAAGCCAGTAATCATTGATAATCTGGTAGCTCGTATTTCAGCGATTTTCCGAGGTCGGGACTTCATCGACCAACACTGTAGTCAGATGAAGGTTCCAACGTCTTACCGCAATCTGCGTATGGATGTAGAACATCATACCGTTTATCGTGGCGAAGAGATGATTGCTCTGACCCGTCGTGAGTATGACCTCTTGGCTACTCTTATGGGAAGCAAGAAAGTTCTGACTCGTGAGCAGTTGTTGGAAAGTGTCTGGAAGTATGAAAGTGCAACCGAAACGAATATCGTGGATGTCTATATCCGTTATCTACGTAGCAAGCTGGATGTAAAAGGTCAAAAAAGTTACATTAAAACCGTGCGTGGTGTCGGTTACACCATGCAAGAATAGAAAAGCAGTTGCAGTTTTGTAACTGCTTTTTTGAGGAAATTCTATATATTGACATGTAATTGAATCTTTGCTACAATCAGTTATGGAGGATAGGTCTAATGAAAATCATAAAAAAATTGATGCAAATTGCATTATCAGTTTTTTTCTTTAGCTTACTGGCAACAAGTGCAGTATTGGCGGATACTATAGGTGGACAGTTTGTTGATAAAGATAATAGAAAATATTATATAAAAGATGACCATAAAGCAATCTATTGGCATAAAATAGACGGTAAAACCTACTATTTTGGTGATAGTGGAGAAATGGTAGTTGGTTGGCAATACTTAGAAATCCCTGGGACAGGTTATCGTGATGATTTATTTGATAATCGACCAGTTTTTGAAATTGCCCTTCAACCGAAGTGGTACTACTTTGGACAAGATGGTGTCCTACAAGAATTTGTTGGATGGAAACAATTAGAAGTTAAGGATTCGTTAAATGTTGGTAAAAAACATGGTGAGGGCTTTGAAGGCCCAGAAGTTCTTAAATTAGCAAATTATTACTTTGCTCAAGACCATTCTTTAAAAACAGGTTGGCTTTATGATCAATCCAACTGGTATTACCTAGTAAAAACAGCTTACTTAGGGAAAGACTACTTTGGTGGTGAAAGACGTACAGGCTGGATCAATGATAACTCAACTTGGTACTATCTAGATCCAACAAGTGCTGCAATGCAAACTGGTTGGAAACAACTTGGCAATAAGTGGTACTACCTTCGTTCATCAGGAGCCATGGCGACGGGTTGGTATCAGGAAGGCTCAACTTGGTATTATTTAGACCAGTCAAATGGTGATATGAAAACTGGATGGCAATACCTTGGTAACAAGTGGTACTATCTTCGTTCATCAGGAGCTATGGTCACTGGCTGGTTCCAGGTCGGCAGTAAATGGTACTACGCTTATAGCTCAGGTGCTTTAGCAGTGAATACGACTGTAGATGGCTATTCTGTCAATTATAATGGCGAATGGGTTCAATAATGAAAGAGGCGATTGTGAAGGAAACAATCGCTTTTTTTGTGAAAATATAATAAAATAGATAGGAGAGAATAAATACTTGTAGGAAAAATAATACTCTTCGAAAATCAAATTCAAACCACGTCAGCGTCGCCTTACCGTACTCAAGTACAGCCTGCGGCTAGCTTCCTAGTTTGCTTTTTGATTTTCATTGAGTATGAGACGACTTTTTCGTCTAGTAAAAGGATAACATGACAAAAAAGGTTGGTGTCGGTCAGGCACATAGTAAGATTATTTTAATAGGGGAGCATGCGGTCGTTTACGGCTATCCTGCTATTTCCTTGCCTCTTTTGGAGGTGGAGGTGACTTGTAAGGTAGTTCCTGCAGCGAGTCCTTGGCGTCTCTATGAGGAGGATACTTTGTCCATGGCGGTTTATGCTTCGCTTGAGTATTTGGATATCAAAGAATCCTGCATTCGCTGTGAGATTGACTCGGCTATCCCTGAGAAGCGGGGAATGGGTTCGTCAGCTGCTATCAGTATAGCGGCCACTCGAGCTGTTTTTGACTATTATCAAGCTGACCTGCCTCATGATGTACTAGAAATCTTGGTCAATCGGGCGGAGATGATTGCCCATATGAATCCAAGTGGTTTGGATGCCAAGACCTGTCTCAGTGACCAGCCTATTCGCTTTATTAAGAACGTAGGATTTACAGAGCTTGAGATGAACTTATCCGCCTATTTGGTGATTGCCGATACCGGTGTTTATGGTCATACTCGTGAAGCCATCCAAGTGGTTCAAAACAAGGGCAAGGATGCCCTGCCGTTTTTGCATGCCTTGGGAGAATTGACCCAGCAGGCAGAAGAAGCGATTTCACAAAAAGATGCTGAAGGGCTGGGGGAAATCCTCAGTCAAGCGCATTTACATCTAAAAGAAATTGGTGTTAGTAGCCCTGAGGCAGATTCCCTCGTTGAAACGGCTCTTAATCATGGTGCTTTGGGTGCCAAGATGAGCGGTGGTGGGCTAGGAGGCTGTATCATAGCCTTGGCAGACAATTTGACACACGCACAAGAACTAGCAGAAAGATTAGAAGAGAAAGGAGCTGTTCAGACATGGATAGAGAGCCTGTAAAAGTACGTTCCTACGCAAATATTGCCATTATCAAATATTGGGGAAAGAAAAAAGAAAAAGAGATGGTGCCTGCTACTAGCAGTATCTCTCTGACTTTGGAAAATATGTACACGGAGACGACTTTGTCGCCGCTACCGACGGATGCGATGGCTGATGCATTTTATATCAATGGTCAGTTACAAAATGAGGCGGAGCATGCTAAGATGAGTAAGATTATTGACCGTTATCGTCCAGCTGGTGAGGGCTTTGTCCGTATTGATACTCAGAACAATATGCCTACCGCGGCGGGTCTGTCCTCAAGTTCTAGTGGTTTGTCCGCCCTGGTCAAGGCTTGTAATGCTTATTTCAAGCTTGGATTGGATAGAAGTCAGTTAGCGCAGGAGGCTAAGTTTGCTTCAGGCTCTTCTTCTCGGAGTTTTTATGGACCGCTAGGAGCCTGGGACAAGGATAGTGGAGAAATTTACCCTGTAGAGACAGACTTGAAACTAGCTATGATTATGTTGGTGCTAGAGGATAAGAAAAAACCAATCTCTAGCCGTGACGGGATGAAACTCTGTGTGGAAACTTCGACGACTTTTGACGACTGGGTACGTCAGTCTGAGAAGGATTATCAGGATATGCTGGTTTATCTCAAGGAAAATGACTTTGCCAAGGTTGGGGAGTTAACGGAGGAAAATGCCCTAGCTATGCACGCTACGACCAAAACAGCATCACCAGCCTTTTCTTATCTGACGGATGCGTCTTATGAAGCCATGGACTTTGTTCGCCAGCTACGTGAGCAAGGAGAGGCTTGTTACTTTACTATGGATGCTGGTCCCAATGTCAAGGTCCTCTGTCAGGAGAAAGACTTGGAGCATTTATCAGAAATCTTCGGTCAACGTTATCGCTTGATTGTGTCAAAAACAAAGGATTTGAGCCAAGATGATTGCTGTTAAAACTTGCGGAAAGCTCTATTGGGCAGGTGAATATGCTGTTTTAGAGCCAGGGCAGTTGGCCTTGATAAAGGCCATTCCCATCTATATGAAGGGCGAGATTGCTTTTTCTGATAGTTACCGTATCTACTCAGATATGTTTGGTTTCGCAGTGGATTTGACGCCGAATCCTGACTACAGCTTGATTCAAGAAACGATTGCTTTAGTGGAAGATTTCCTGATTTATCGAGGTCAAACTTTAAAACCTTTTTCTCTAGAAATCCGAGGAAAAATGGAACGAGAAGGGAAAAAGTTTGGTTTAGGTTCTAGTGGCAGCGTCGTTGTCTTGGTTGTCAAAGCTCTGCTAGCTCTATATAATCTTTCTGTTAATCAGGGCCTCTTATTCAAGCTGGCTAGTGCTGTCTTGCTCAAGCGCGGAGACAATGGTTCTATGGGGGACCTTGCCTGTATTGTGGCAGAGGAATTGGTTCTCTACCAGTCATTTGATCGCCAGAAGGTGGCTGCTTGGTTGGAAGAAGAAAATTTGGCGACTGTTCTGGAGCGTGATTGGGGCTTTTCAATTTCACAAGTGAAACCAACTTTAGAATGTGATTTCCTAGTGGGATGGACCAAGGAAGTGGCTGTATCGAGTCACATGGTCCAGCAAATCAAGCAAAATATCAATCAAAATTTTTTAACTTCCTCAAAAGAAACGGTGGCTTCTTT
Organism: Streptococcus mitis; assembly: GCF_026782895.1. GTDB lineage: Bacteria > Bacillota > Bacilli > Lactobacillales > Streptococcaceae > Streptococcus > Streptococcus mitis_CB. The sequence goes on along the minus strand of NZ_JAKUXJ010000006.1, from coordinate 183,339 downwards.
GGTAGAAGCCTTGGAGCAAGGGAATGCAGAAAAAATCATTGAGCAGGTGGAAACAGCCAGCCAGCTTTTAGAAGGCTTGAGTCCAGATATTTACACACCTTCGCTCAGACAGCTGAAAGAAGCCAGTCAAGATTTGCAAGCTGTTGCTAAGAGTAGCGGTGCTGGTGGTGGTGACTGTGGCATTGCCTTGAGTTTTGATGCGCAATCAACCGAAACCTTAAAAACTCGCTGGGCCGATCTCGGGATTGAGCTCTTATACCAAGAAAGGATAGGACATGACGACAAATCGTAAGGATGAGCATATCCGCTATGCCCTTGAGCAGAAAAGTTCCTATAACAGCTTTGATGAGGTGGAGTTGATTCATTCTTCCTTGCCTCTTTACGATCTGGATGAAATCAATCTTTCGACAGAATTTGCTGGTCGTAAGTGGGACTTTCCTTTTTATATCAATGCCATGACGGGTGGAAGCGATAAGGGAAGAGAAATCAATCAAAAGCTGGCTCAGGTGGCGGAAACCTGTGGTATTTTATTTGTAACGGGTTCTTATAGCGCAGCCCTCAAAGATCCAGCAGATGACTCTTTTTCTGTTAAGTCTAGTCATCCAAATCTCCTTCTTGGAACCAATATTGGATTGGATAAGCCGGTTGAACTTGGTTTGCAGACGGTGACGGAGATGAATCCTTTACTTTTACAAGTGCATGTCAATGTCATGCAGGAATTACTCATGCCAGAGGGAGAAAGAATGTTCAGAAGCTGGCAATCGCATCTAGCAGATTATAGCAAGCAAATCCCCGTTCCTATTGTTCTCAAGGAAGTTGGCTTTGGAATGGATGCCAAGACCATCGAAAGAGCCTATGAATTGGGCGTTCGAACCTTTGACCTGTCAGGTCGTGGTGGCACCAGCTTTGCTTATATCGAAAATCGTCGCAGTGGCCAGCGTGATTACCTTAATCAATGGGGGCAATCTACCATGCAGGTCCTTCTCAATGCCCAAGACTGGAAAGACAAGGTTGAACTCTTGGTCAGTGGTGGCGTTCGGAATCCGCTGGATATGATTAAGTGCTTGGTCTTTGGGGCCAAGGCTGTAGGCCTGTCACGAACCGTTCTGGAATTGGTTGAAAGCTACACAGTTGAAGAAGTGATCGACATTGTTCAAGGATGGAAAGCAGATCTACGCTTGATTATGTGTGCCCTTAATTGTGTCACCATAGCAGATTTGCAAAAAGTAGACTATCTTCTTTATGGAAAATTAAAAGAAGCAAAGGATCAGATGAAAAAGGCGTAACCATCGCCTTTTTTCCATCTTCAGACCGAGGTGACTTTTTTGAAGTGTGATAAAATAGAAGAGAGAGGATGAACCTATGAGAAAATTTAAAATCTTTTTATTTATCGAAGCCTGTCTTTTGACAGGAGCTCTGATTTTGATGGTTTCAGAGCATTTTTCGCGTTTTCTGCTGATACTATTCCTCTTTTTACTTTTGATTCGCTATTACACTGGTAAAGAGGGCAATAATCTTCTTTTAGTGGTGGCAACCATTCTCTTCTTTTTCATCGTCATGCTCAATCCTTTTGTGATTCTAGCTATTTTTGTTGCGGTTATATACAGTCTCTTTCTTCTTTACCCGATGATGAATCAGGAAAAAGAGCAAACCAATTTGGTGTTTGAAGAGGTGGTGACGGTTAAGAAGGAGAAAAATCGTTGGTTTGGAAATCTCCATCATTTTTCAAGCTACCAGACTTGCCAGTTTGATGATATCAATCTCTTTCGCCTCATGGGGAAGGACACTATTCATCTGGAGAGGGTCATCTTAACCAATCATGACAATGTCATTATCCTCAGAAAGATGGTAGGAACGACCAAAATCATTGTACCTGTAGATGTGGAAGTCAGTCTCAGCGTTAACTGTCTCTATGGTGATTTGACTTTTTTCAACCAGCCCAAGCGAGCCCTCCGCAATGAACACTATCATCAAGAAACAAGAGACTATCTTAAGAGTAACAAGAGTGTCAAGATTTTCTTGACAACTATGATTGGCGATGTTGAGGTGGTCAGAGGATGAAAAAACAAGCTTATGTAATCATTGCCATTACCTCCTTCCTGTTTGTCTTATTTTTCTCTCACAGCTTGCTGGACATCCTTGACTTTGACTGGTCTATTTTCTTACATGATGTCGAAAAAACAGAAAAATTTATCTTTTTGTTGTTGGTATTTAGCATGTCCATGACCTGCCTCTTAGCCCTGTTTTGGCGAGGTGTTGAAGAGTTTTCTCTCAGAAAAACGCAAGCTAATCTCAAGCGTTTATTGGCAGGACAAGAAGTGGTTCAGCTTGCAGATCCAGATTTGGATGCCAGTTTCAAGTCCTTGTCAGGGAAACTTAACCTTTTGACAGAGACTCTGCAAAAGGCTGAAAATCACAGCCTTGCTCAGGAGGAGGAAATCATCGAGAAGGAACGGAAGCGAATTGCTCGGGATTTGCACGATACAGTCAGTCAGGAGTTGTTTGCGGCTCACATGATTTTGTCAGGTGTCAGTCAGCAGGCTTTGAAATTGGATAGAGAAAAGATGCAGACCCAGTTGCAGAGTGTCACAGCTATTTTAGAAACTGCCCAGAAGGATTTGCGAGTCTTGCTCCTGCATTTGCGACCAGTTGAACTGGAGCAGAAGAGTCTAGTTGAGGGAATCCAAATCCTCTTAAAAGAGCTTGAGGACAAGAGTGATCTCAGAGTTAGTTTCAAGCAAAATGTGACGAAATTGCCTAAGAAAATCGAGGAGCATATCTTCCGTATCCTGCAAGAGTTGATCAGCAATACCCTCCGCCATGCTCAGGCCTCTTGCCTAGATGTCTACCTCTATCAGACAGATGTTGAATTGCAGCTGAAGGTGGTGGACAATGGGATTGGGTTCCAACTGGGGAGCTTAGATGACCTGAGTTATGGACTCCGCAATATCAAGGAGCGGGTTGAAGATATGGCAGGGACGGTTCAGTTATTGACAGCACCCAAGCAAGGGCTGGCAGTTGATATCCGTATTCCCCTGCTTGATAAGGAATGATAAAGGAGTAAAGATGAAAATTTTACTAGTTGATGACCATGAAATGGTCCGATTGGGCTTGAAAAGCTACTTTGACCTCCAAGACGATGTAGAAGTTGTAGGGGAGGCGGTCAATGGGGCTCAAGGCATTGACTTAGCCTTGGAATTACGTCCAGATGTCATTGTCATGGATATTGTCATGCCTGAGATGAATGGGATTGACGCGACCTTGGCCATCCTCAAAGAATGGCCCGAAGCCAAGATTTTGATAGTGAGCTCTTATTTGGACAATGAAAAAATTATGCCCGTCTTAGATGCAGGTGCTTGTGGCTATATGCTTAAAACTTCTAGTGCAGATGAATTGCTCCATGCTGTCCGTAAGGTGGCTGCTGGGGAGTTGGCCATTGAGCAAGAGGTCAGCAAAAAAGTCGAATACCACCGCAATCACATAGAACTACATGAGGACCTGACTGCGCGTGAGCGAGATGTACTTCAACTCATCGCCAAGGGTTATGAAAATCAGCGTATCGCAGACGAACTTTTTATCTCTCTCAAGACGGTCAAGACCCATGTGTCCAATATCCTAGCCAAACTTGAAGTCAGCGATCGTACCCAGGCTGCAGTCTATGCCTTTCAGCACCACTTGGTGGGGCATGAGGAGTTTTAATAGTTATGTAAAAATAATATTGGAGAAGTAGCTTACTTTAGCATCAAAGAAGCGAGTAAATACCTCTAGCATGATAAAATATTTTTTTCACAATGTTTTATGTTATTTGTTGACATTCATTTTATAGGGGAGTAAAATGAAGCTAAAGATAACTAAAGTAATGTAGTATTTATCAAAGGATATAAAAAATCCAAAAGGAGGTTAGAATCATGTCTCCGTAAATTATCAAAATAAGGTCACTAGAGCGTTAAGGAATTTTGAAGAAAGGATTTTTGTCATGAAAAAATATATTACTTATGCAGCTTTATTACTTACTTCAGGAGCTTTGTTATCAACTACTTATGTAGTTAATGCAGAAACTACAACGTCTACCACTAAAGTGACTACATCACAAACAACTTCACAGTATACAAGCGAGAAAGAAGCAATTGATCAACTTGTTAAAGAAGGTAAAATTAAGGTTGAAGATGCAGAACAAGTTAAGTTGGTAGGATTTTCTCCTAGAGAATTAACGCAAGTAGAAGGCGATCAAGAAAAAATAGCATTTAATCAAAATAGAGATGATAAAGGAACCTGGATGATAACAGATGGTCGCTGGTGGTTCAAATATACTTCAGGTGGGTATGCTAAACATTGGGAATTCTTAGATAAGAAATGGTATTATTTTGATGATCAAGGTTGGATGAAATCAAATGAGTGGATTAACCCAGATGGTAATTGGTACTATCTTTCAAATGACGGTTCCATGCTAACTGATTATAATAGAGTTAATGGGAAACCTTATTTCTTCAGATCTAACGGTGTTTGCGTAGAAAATAAAGGTCAGGCAATTGCTGAGTATGCAGAGACATTTGTAGATAAAATCCCATATGTTGGGGGTTGGGCAGACTTGAATAAGGGTGTAGATTGCTCAGGATTTACACATGCCATATATAAAAACTTTGACATTTACTTAGGAACTGATACTAGATCTCAATTTAAGCAAGGAATTGATGTAACTGGTAATGAAAAACCTGGAGATTTAATTTTCTTTAATAATCTTGAACATGTGGGAATTAATATTGGCGGTAACCAAGTGGTTCACGCAAATTATGTAAGAAAATTTGTAAACATAACTAACAATGAATACATTGGATCTATTGACGGAGCTAGACGAGTTTGGTAACAATAAAATTTAAATGTCATAAATAATTTGTTACTAATTGGAGGAAACGGCTATGAAAAAATCTAAACTACTTACACTTGGTTTGCTTGCAGGTGCTGGCCTACTTTTATCTATCAACCAAGCACAGGCTGCAGATACATGGGTAAAAAATGGTTCTGACTGGAATCTTTCTCAAGATGGCAGTCTAGCTAAAAACAAATGGGTGCAAAATGCTGGCTCTTGGTACCACTTTGACGGTTCTGGTAAAATGCAGACAGGCTGGTACAAGGAAGTCAATACATGGTATTCGCTCGCAGACAGTGGGGCTATGCGTACTGGCTGGTACAAGGAAGGCAATACATGGTACTCACTCGCAAATAGTGGGGCTATGCGTACTGGTTGGTACAAAGAAGGGTCTACTTGGTACTACCTCAAAGGCAGTGGCGCTATGGCAACAGGATGGGCAACTGCAAATGGTCAATGGTCTTACTTTGAAAAATCAGGTGCTATGGTAGCAGATAGAGCTGTTCCAGCAAGCGATGGGGAAAGTTATGTCATTGGTAAGGATGGTTATATGTTAACCAAACTCCCTAGTCAGGTTGAACAAGATCCTTTTGATGATACAGTTATTACAGATATCGTTACTTTGTCTGATGGTTATGACTATCACCTTGTTCATAAGAAAGATGGAGTTGTTATCGAAAAGAATGCCTGGTATATCAAACCTATTGTTGAACGTTTTTCTTATCAAAAGATTGGCGATATAAAACGAAATACTTTAGATGCCATTACTGATAATAAAAAACCAGGGGAAGAAATTGATCCTAAAGCTGTCATAAAGAATTTCCAAAACTTACCAAATAAGTATTACTTTGGAGCAGATGGACGTAAGGTTGCGAATCTACCAGAATTCACTACTCACTTCCCTATTCAAAAAGTTGGGTCTGAACTTTATCTTAAAAACTCAAGTCCAGTTATTAGTCTAGATTCATCTGGATTGACAATTAATGACAATAAACTTTATCTAAGAGGTGCCAATGATGATAATGGTAAACTTGTAACTGGATATTTTACAATGTTTATGGACGGATTATTATCTAAAGATCACCATATTTTGGGCTATGCAGATGAATCTGGTGAAATCGTGAAGATGAAAGTTTTGCCTAATGATTTCCGTGATTATATTGAAAAAGGAATTTCCGGTTTTTATGGAGAAACTGTTAGATATGACAGTTCAACAGGAAATGTTTCTGTTGTGAAATAAACTATCTGACATAGTAAAAAGAAAAAAGCGAACAGTTTTGTTTACTAGGAAGTCATGTTCATTTCACTATAGAACAGGAGGAAATAACTATGAAAAAATCTAAACTATTCACTCTTGGTTTGCTTATAGGTGCTGGTCTGCTTTTATCTATCAACCAAGCACAGGCTGCAGATACTTGGGTTAAAAATGGTGCTGACTGGAATCTTTCTCAAGATGGCAGTCTCGCTAAAAACAAATGGGTACAAAATGCTGGCTCATGGTATCATTTTGACAGCACTGGTAAAATGCAGACAGGTTGGCTCAAAGAAGGCAATACATGGTATTCACTAGCAGATAGTGGCGCTATGCGTACTGGCTGGTACAAGGAAGGCAATACCTGGTACTCACTCGCAAATAGTGGTGCCATGCGCACTGGCTGGTATAAGGAAGGTAACACCTGGTACTCATTAGCTAATAGTGGCGCTATGCGTACTGGCTGGTACAAAGAAGGCAACACATGGTACTATCTTCATTTTAGTGGTTCTATGATGACAGGTTGGGTGTTCATAGGTGGTAATTGGTATTATTTTGAACAATCAGGTGCAATGGCCTCTGATAGAGTTGTAAATTCTAGTGATGGGACAGGCTATATTCTCGGCAAGGATGGCCATATGTTCACTTTACGAAATAGCCCTTATAAAAATGGTGACATTGTTCGTTTAGGTGATGGATATGAATATCTGATTACAGCAAAATTTGACGGAAATAACTTTACTGATGTTATCGTGGATAAAAACACTTGGTATATCAAACCTGAGTTCAAGAAGTTTTCCGACAAATATGGGGATCAAGTTTCCAATACGATGTTGGCTTTAGTGGATAATAAAGAAGAAGGACAAGAAATTGATCCTAAAGCTGTTATTCGAAATTTCCAAAATCTACCAGGTCGATATTATTTTGGAGCAGATGGTCGTAGAGTGACACCACTTCCAGAGATGACAACTAGATCAGAAATCAAAAAAGTTGGCAATGATCTTTATCTAGAAGACCCAGGTGTACGACTTAGACTTCCATCTACTAACTTCACAATCAATAACAATAAACTATACCATTTAGATAATGGACAAGGTAAGCTTAAAACAGGTTACTTTGTATTGATTGATGACGGTATGTCTACAACCCACTATCATTTCCTTGTATATGCAGACCAATCTGGTGAGGTTCTTAAGATGAAACGCTTGCCATCAAGATTTTCAGATTATTTTGACAAAGAAATCGATGGTTTCTATGGTCAAAAAATTAAGATTACACAGCCAAATAAGTATGAATATTACAAGGTTCTTGTGGTTAAATAATACAAAACGAATCGCCTAATGAGGGATGTGTGGGCGATTCGTTTTTTAACTGTAATCAGCCACTACTGAATACCTTTTATAAGATTATATTTGAATTCTAAAGAAAATTAAGAAGAAACCATACTTCCAGCAGGATTGAAAAGCGCATTCATTACTTGAAAAAAGTCGCCCATTTATGTTATAATAGACTGTATTTAAAAAATTTTAAGGAGAAATGACAGAATGTCTGTATCATTTGAAAACAAAGAAACAAACCGTGGTGTCTTGACTTTCACTATCTCTCAAGACCAAATCAAACCAGAATTGGATCGTGTCTTCAACTCAGTGAAGAAATCTCTTAATGTTCCAGGTTTCCGTAAAGGTCACCTTCCACGTCCTATCTTCGACAAAAAATTTGGTGAAGAGTCACTTTACCAAGACGTTATGAACGCTCTTTTGCCAAATGCTTATGAAGCAGCTGTAAAAGAAGCTGGTCTTGAAGTGGTTGCTCAACCAAAAATTGACGTAACTTCAATGGAAAAAGGTCAAGACTGGGTTATCACTGCTGAAGTCGTTACAAAACCTGAAGTAAAATTGGGTGACTATAAAAACCTTGAAGTATCAGTAGATGTTGAAAAAGAAGTAACTGACGCTGACGTTGAAGAGCGTATCGAACGCGAACGCAACAACTTGGCTGAATTGGTTATCAAAGAAGCTGCTGCTGAAAACGGCGACACTGTTGTCATCGACTTCGTTGGTTCTATCGATGGTGTTGAATTTGATGGCGGAAAAGGTGAAAACTTCTCACTTGGACTTGGTTCAGGTCAATTCATCCCTGGTTTCGAAGACCAATTGGTAGGTCACTCAGCTGGTGAAACTGTTGATGTTATCGTAACATTCCCAGAAGACTACCAAGCAGAAGACCTTGCAGGTAAAGAAGCTAAATTCGTGACAACTATCCACGAAGTAAAAGCTAAAGAAGTTCCAGCTCTTGACGATGAGCTTGCAAAAGACATCGATGAAGAAGTTGAAACACTTGCTGAATTGAAAGAAAAATACCGCAACGAATTGGCTGCTACTAAAGAAGAAGCATACAAAGATGCAGTTGAAGGTGCAGCAATTGATAAAGCTGTAGAAAACGCTGAAATCGTAGAACTTCCAGAAGAAATGATTCACGAAGAAGTTCACCGTTCAGTAAATGAATTCCTTGGAAACTTGCAACGTCAAGGTATCAACCCTGACATGTACTTCCAAATCACTGGAACTACTCAAGAAGATCTTCACAAACAATACGAGGGAGAAGCTGAGTCACGTACTAAGACTAACCTTGTTATCGAAGCAGTTGCTAAAGCTGAAGGATTTGACGCTTCAGAAGAAGAAATCCAAAAAGAAGTTGAGCAATTGGCAACAGACTACAACATGGAAGTTGCTCAAGTACAAAGCTTGCTTTCAGCTGATATGTTGAAACACGATATCACAATCAAAAAAGCTGTTGAATTGATCACAAGCACAGCAACAGTTAAATAATCTTAATAAACAAAAATCCCACCTGCCTAGGTGGGTTTTCTGATGCACTATTTTCCAAAAATCTCTTTGAGGTCTGCGTCAGTAATCCCAATCATGGCGGGGATGCTGTCCCAGTTTTCTTCTGTTAGGATGTAGGATTGATCAGAGTCACTTGATGTGGCAGTTTCAGAGACAGCAGGTTTATTATCTTCGACATTTTCCAATAGATCACTGAAACGTTCAATCAGATAGGTTTTTCGGGCAGTTCCGATGTGCTGGGTAGCATAGTCGAAGGCCTGTAATTCGCCTAGTAAGATAAGCTTGCTTTTGGCGCGTGTAATGGCTGTGTAGATGAGATTACGCTCTAGCATACGTCTGCTAGCACTGGTGATAGGCAGGATGACAACAGGGAACTCACTTCCCTGAGATTTATGAATACTCATGGCATAGGCCAAGCGAATCTTGTACCATTCGTTACGTGGGTAAGAGACTTCATTCCCATCAAAATCAATGACAATTTCATCCTGTTTTGACTCGGTGTATTTACCAGGGATCAGATCTGTGATAGCTCCCAAATCTCCATTAAAGACATTGATTTCAGCATCATTGACCAAGTGAATGACTTTGTCACCCTTACGATAGTGGCACTGGGGAGCTTCAAAACTAAGTTGGTCTTTTTGTGGTGGGTTAAGGAGGCCTTGCATAAGCTGATTGATGGCATCGATCCCTGCCGTCCCTCGGTACATGGGAGCCAGAACTTGGATATCACGGGCAGGGATACCGCTTCTGAGGGCAGCGCCTAAGATTTTCTCAATGGTGGCAGGAATATGACCACTAGCAATTTCAAAGTAGGAACGGTCTGCTTTTTTCTGGGTAAAGTCAGCTGGCAGGATACCCTGTCGAATCTGGCTAGCTAGGGTAACGATAGTTGATTCTTCACTTTGTCGGTAAATTTTTTCCAAGCGAGTCTGAGGAATCAAGGGAATATGAAGTAGATCCGCTAGAACCTGTCCAGGGCTGACAGACGGTAGCTGATCGCTATCGCCCACGATGAGGATTTTACTGTTAGAAGAGATGTTGGAGAAGAGTTGATTAGCCAGCCAAGTATCCACCATGGAGAATTCATCCACGATGATAAAATCAGCATCCAGATAATCTTCCAAATGACTGGTATCATCGTCGCCTGTCATTCCTAAGTGGCGGTGTATGGTCGCGCTAGGCAAGCCTGTTAATTCGTTCATGCGTCGAGCTGCTCGTCCAGTTGGAGCAGCCAGAAGAATCGGCAGGTTACTTTTTTTTCTGAGGTCAAGTCCTTCTAAAAGTGCATATACAGCGATGATTCCATTGATAACAGTTGTCTTACCAGTGCCAGGCCCACCTGTCAGGATAAAGACCTTGTTCTGGATAGCGTCGCAGATAGCTTGTTTTTGAATTCTATCATACTCAATCCCTAGTTCTTGCTCGACAGTAGTGATATGTTTTTGAATAGTTTCTAAATCTTGGCTCTTCTGTTTTCCTTTTTCAAGGATACGAACCAAGTGACTGCGGATCCCTTCCTCAGCAAAAAAGAGACTATTATCAAAGATTTTGGTATCAATCTGCTGAACCTTGTCTTCTTCGATCAAGTAGGAGAGTTCTTGAGCTACTTGGCTGGGGTCCAGTTCTACGGGACGGGAAGATTCAAGGAGAGTGAGGGTTTGTTCCAGCAAATCCCGTGCTTCAACATAGGTATCCCCTGTTTCCATACAGGCCTGAAAAAGACTGTGAACTAGACCGGCGCGGAAGCGTTCAGGGGCCTGACTTTCGATGCCTAGTTCCTCAGCTAGTTGGTCAGCAATAGTAAAGCCCAAGCCCTTGATATCCTCAACCAGTTGGTAGGGATAATTTTCAACCACATCAAGGGTTTCTTCCTTGTAAAAGTCTTGAATCTGAAAGGCTAGTTTATTGGGGATGCCGTAGTTGGCTAGTTTGGCCAAGACCATCTCCGTTCCGTAGTTGAGACGAAGAGTGGAGACGAATGCCTCGCGATTTTTAGCAGAGAGTCCTGAGATGCCTTCTAGCTTTTCGGGGTGTTGCAGAATTTCGTCAATGGTATTGTCGCCATAGGTATCCACGATTTTCTGAGCTGTCTTGAGACCAATCCCTTTGAAATGGCTACTTGAAAAGTACTTGACCAATCCCTTGCTAGTCGGTTTTGCACGTTCATAACGGCTGATTTGCAGTTGTTCCCCATACTTGGAATGCTGGACAATTTGCCCCCAAAAAGTATAGTCTTCGCCTTCAATTACGTCAGCCATGGTTCCTGTTACAATGATTTCAAAATCATCAAAATCCTCTGCGTCCGTATCTTCGATTTCTAGGAGGAGGATGCGATAAAAATTGCTGGGATTTTCAAAAATAATCCGTTCAATGGTTCCTGAAAAATAAACTTCCATAAGATTCCTTTGCATAAATAGGTGAGAGTTAATACTCTTCGAAAATCAAATTCAAACCACGTCAGCTTCGCCTTGCCGTACTCAAGTACAGCCTGCGGCTAGCTTCCTAGTTTGCTCTTTGATTTTCATTGAGTATAACTTTGTTTCTATCTTAATCAAACTGGATAGTGAATAATCATATTCTCACGATAGAAGAAGAGGCTGAGATTGCTGATTCTCGGCCTCTTAGGTCTCTTAAAATGTTCCGATACGGGTGATTGGCCAGAAGCGGAATTTAGCTTCCCCTGTGATATCTTTTGCTTTGAAGGTACCTACGTGGCGGCTGTCGCTAGAAACCAAGCGGTCGTCTCCGAGGAGAAGGTATTCTCCTTCTGGAACTGTAAAGCTAAAGTTGGTATTGTAGTTGACATCGACTGTGAAGGCTTGGGCTTTTTGAGCGATACTTCTAAAGAAAGTTCCTTTATTTCCTTCAAATCCCTTGCCTGAGTAAGTGCTTTGGAGTTTGTCATCCTTGAAACGTTTGATGTAGTCAGCTAGGTAAGGTTCGTCCGTCTCTTTATCATTGATGTAAAGTTTATCGTTTTCGTAACGGATGGTGTCGCCAGGCATTCCGATCACGCGCTTGACGATGTCCTTATTGCCATCTTCCTCATGGGCCACGACGATATCAAAACGGTCAATAGGGAGGTGCTTAACGACAAAGAGAATTTCGCCATCCGCTAGGGTAGGATCCATGGAGTGTCCTTCTACGCGGACATTACTCCAAAAAAAGATACGACTTAAAGCTAGTAATGACAGAATCAGGAGGAACAATCCCCACTCTTTTAGGAAATTTTTAAATGAATTCATAACTTACCTTTCTAAGCGTTTTTTCGCTTTTTCAGTGTTTTTAAAGTGCAATTTGGCGCAGAAGCTGAGTCCCTGCATACCATAGGCTTGCAAAATCTGGCTAGCCACCTTGTCAGAGGCCGTTCCAGCTCCACTTGGAAGTTGATAGCCCAGTTCTCGTCCCAGATTTTCAAGATTTTCCAGAAAGAGATCACGCGCAATGATAGAAGAAACTGCGATAGCCAAGTATTTGCCCTCAGCCTTTTCTTCTAAGCTGATAGGATTGCTGAAACGATTGGCCTCTTGTGCCAAGTACTTGTCATAATTTTTAGCACTGGTAAAGGCATCAATCACAATTTTCTCAGGCTGAACACCTTTTTGAAGAAGGAGATAGATAGCCTGATTATGGAGGGCAACCTTAACCGAAACAGCATTGTAGCGGTCTCCGATGACCTCGTTGTACTTGCTTGGTGAGAGAAGTAGTGCCTGGTGCTGGATTTTTTCTTTGAGGATAGGGGCAATCTGACGGATCTTTTGGTCGGTCAGAGTTTTAGAATCTCCCACACCAAGTTGGCGCAAGAAGTCATGCTGGTCAGGTGTGACAAAGGAAGCCACAACTGCAAGTCCACCAAAGTAGGAACCATTTCCAACCTCATCCGTCCCAATCAAAGGGAGATTTTGTCCGCTGGTTTGCCCTACAACTTGATAGCCAAAGAAACTAGCATATTTCTCAGCTCCTTCACCCTGAAGCAAGACCTTTCCAGAAGTATAGATAGAAACCGTGGCTTGAGGTAGTTTTAAAAGGTAGCGGATGTAGGGATTCTTGCTAGGAGCCAGACTGGTTTGATAGTGTTCAAGAAAAGCCTGAATCTCCTTTTCGCTTGGTGTGAGTGTTATACTTGCCATAGTTTCTATTGTACCATAAAAGCAGGCAAATTTGTAAAAACTGACAAAATTAGCGAATTTTGGTATAATATCGTGAGGTGAATTTTATGGCAAATCTAAATCGATTCAAATTTACATTCGGGAAAAAATCATTAACCTTGACAACCGAGCATGATAACCTTTTTATGGAGGAAATCGCCAAGGTTGCGACAGAAAAATACCAAGCAATTAAAGAACAAATGCCTAGTGCAGATGATGAAACAATCGCTCTTTTGTTGGCAGTTAACTGTTTGTCAACTCAACTCAGTCGTGAGATTGAATTTGACGATAAGGAGCAAGAATTAGAAGAACTCCGTCACAAGCTTGTGACTTGCAAGCAAGAACAGAGCAAGATTGAGGATTCCTTATGATTTCACTCTTTCTTATATTGGTCTTGGCTTGGGGATTTTATATCGGCTATCGGAGAGGCCTGCTCTTACAGGTCTATTACCTGATTTCAGCCATGGCATCGGCTTTTGTGGCTGGCCAGTTTTACAAGGGGCTTGGAGAGCAGTTCCATTTATTGCTCCCTTATGCAAATCCTCAGGAAGGTCAGGGAACCTTCTTTTTCCCATCGGATCAACTCTTTCAGTTGGATAAGGTCTTTTACGCAGGAATCGGCTACTTGCTTGTATTTGGGATAGTCTATAGCATCGGTCGTTTGCTTGGTCTCCTCTTGCACTTACTTCCTAGTAAAAAACTGGGTGGTAAGTTGTTCCAAGTTTCAGCAGGTATCTTGTCCATGTTGGTGACCTTATTTGTCTTGCAGATGGCCTTGACAATCTTAGCGACCATTCCCATGGCAGCTATACAAAATCCTCTTGAAAAGAGTATCGTCGCAAAACACATCATCCAGAGCATACCAGTAACAACCAGTTGGCTCAAACAAATCTGGGTGACAAATTTAATCGGATAAAAAGGGCAGGAATTTTCCTAGCCCTTTGTTTACAGATTTGACTCGAATCTATCAGAATGTAAAAAGCTAATACTCTTCGAAAATCTCTTCAAACCACGTCAGCTTCCATCTGCAACCTCAAAACACTGTTTTAGCAACCTGCGGCTAGCTTACTAGTTTGCTCTTTGATTTTTATTGAGTATCATACACCTAGACATTCAAAGACAAGGAAATAAAGATGAATAAGAAAATATTAGAAACATTAGAGTTCAATAAGGTCAAGGCTTTGTTTGAACCCCATTTATTGACCGAGCAGGGCTTGGAGCAATTGAGACAGCTGGCTCCGACTGCCAAAGCGGATAAAATAAAACAGGCTTTTGCTGAGATGAAGGAAATGCAGGCTCTTTTCGTCGAGCAACCGCATTTTACTATTCTTGCAACCAAGGAAATCGCAGGAGTTTGCAAGCGGTTGGAGATGGGGGCGGACCTCAATATCGAGGAGTTCCTACTCTTGAAGCGCGTGCTTCTTTCTAGCAGAGAACTGCAAAGTTTTTACGCCAATCTGGAAAATGTCAGCTTGACAGAATTAGCCCTCTGGTTTGAAAAATTACACGATTTTCCGCAATTACAAGGAAATCTACAAGCCTTTAATGATGCAGGTTTCATTGAAAATTTCGCCAGTGAAGAATTGGCACGAATCCGTCGAAAAATCCATGATAGCGAGAGTCAGGTCCGCGATGTCTTGCAAGATTTGCTTAAGCAAAAAGGGCAGATGTTGACAGAAGGGATTGTTGCTAGCAGGAATGGCCGTCAGGTTTTACCAGTCAAAAACACCTACCGTAATAAGATTGCAGGTGTCGTCCATGATATTTCTGCCAGTGGAAACACCGTTTATATCGAACCCCGTGAGGTGGTCAAACTGAGCGAAGAAATTGCTAGTTTGCGAGCAGATGAGCGCTATGAAATGCTTCGCATTCTCCAAGAAATTTCTGAACGTGTCCGCCCTCATGCGGCTGAGATTGCCAATGATGCTTGGATTATCGGCCATCTGGACTTGATTCGTGCCAAGGTCCGCTTTATCCAAGAAAGGCAAGCAGTCGTTCCTCAGCTGTCAGAAAATCAAGAGATTCAACTGCTTCATGTCTGCCATCCATTGGTCAAAAATGCCGTTGCAAATGATGTCCATTTTGGTCAAGATTTAACAGCGATTGTTATTACAGGTCCCAATACAGGTGGGAAGACCATCATGCTCAAAACTCTAGGCTTGACACAGGTTATGGCTCAGTCAGGTTTGCCGATTTTAGCTGATAAGGGAAGTCGTGTTGGTATTTTTGAAGAAATTTTTGCTGATATTGGCGATGAGCAATCTATTGAGCAGAGCTTGTCTACCTTCTCTAGCCACATGACCAATATTGTGGATATTCTTGGCAAGGTAAATCAACATTCACTCTTACTCTTGGATGAGTTAGGAGCTGGTACAGACCCCCAAGAGGGAGCCGCCCTTGCCATGGCTATTCTGGAGGACCTTCGCCTGCGTCAAGTCAAGACCATGGCGACGACCCACTATCCAGAACTCAAGGCCTATGGTATCGAGACAGCCTTTGTGCAAAATGCCAGCATGGAGTTTGATACTGCAACTTTACGCCCGACCTATCGCTTTATGCAGGGTGTGCCTGGCCGAAGCAATGCCTTTGAAATTGCCAAACGTTTAGGTCTATCTGAAGTTATCGTAGGGGATGCCAGTCAGCAGGTTGATCAGGACAATGATGTCAATCGTATTATTGAGCAGCTGGAAGAGCAGACGCTAGAGAGCCGCAAACGCTTGGACAATATCCGTGAGGTGGAGCAAGAAAATCTCAAGATGAACCGTGCTCTCAAAAAACTTTACAACGAGCTCAATCGTGAAAAGGAAACTGAGCTTAACAAAGCGCGTGAACAAGCTGCTGAGATTGTGGACATGGCTCTAAGTGAAAGTGACCAGATTCTTAAGAATCTCCATAGTAAATCTCAACTTAAACCCCACGAAATCATTGAAGCCAAGGCCAAATTGAAAAAATTGGCCCCTGAAAAAGTAGATTTGTCTAAAAACAAGGTCCTTCAAAAAGTCAAGAAAAAACGAGCTCCAAAGGTGGGAGATGATATCGTGGTGCTCAGCTATGGTCAGCGTGGTACCTTGACCAGTCAACTCAAGGACGGCCGCTGGGAAGCCCAAGTTGGCTTGATTAAGATGACTTTAGAAGAGAAAGAATTTGACCTCGTTCAAGCCCAGCAAGAAAAGCAAGTCAAGAAGAAACAGGTCAATGTTGTGAAACGAACTTCTGGTCGAGGACCTCAAGCCAGACTGGATCTTCGAGGCAAGCGCTATGAAGAAGCCATGAATGAGCTAGATGCCTTTATAGACCAAGCTTTGCTTAACAATATGGCTCAAGTTGATATCATCCATGGTATAGGAACAGGTGTCATCCGTGAAGGAGTTACCAAATACTTGCAAAGAAACAAACATGTCAAGAGTTTTGGCTATGCCCCACAAAATGCTGGGGGCAGTGGTGCGACTATTGTCACTTTTAAAGGATAGCAGTATTCTAGATTTTATAAAGTAAAAACTGTTGAACTCATTTTTACTAATAAACACATTGACAAAAGCCAACATTTTTTGTAAAATAAGAATCAATTAAATACCAACACCGAATGAAGTTTAATAGAAGTGGGGAATCGTTTGATTTTCCATGACTGTAAATGGACGGAACTCTGGAGAGACCGTAAAGGCACCGAAGGGGCAAGGCAGGCAACTGCTCAAACTCTCAGGTAAAAGGACAGAGCTAGGATAGACCGCTTTTTAGCATTTATCTAAGCATTCCAGAGTACATGTATCTTACATGTGCTCTTTCTTTTGGGGTTGAAAATATAGGAGAAGGAAATGTTAGAATTGCTTAAATCAATCGATGCTTTTGCTTGGGGCCCCCCCCTCTTGATTCTCTTGGTCGGAACAGGGATTTACCTAACTGCCCGTCTAGGTCTCTTGCAGGTTTTGCGGTTGCCCAAGGCCTTTCAGCTTATTTTTACCAAGGATAAGGGGCATGGCGATGTATCCAGTTTTGCGGCACTATGTACAGCCCTAGCAGCGACAGTTGGTACGGGAAATATTATCGGGGTGGCGACGGCTATCAAGGTCGGTGGCCCAGGAGCCCTCTTTTGGATGTGGATGGCGGCTTTCTTTGGGATGGCTACCAAGTATGCGGAAGGCCTACTAGCTATCAAATACCGTACCAAGGACGACCATGGTGCAGTGGCGGGAGGTCCCATGCACTATATTCTTCTAGGGATGGGAGAAAAGTGGCGTCCCCTTGCCATCTTCTTTGCCCTGGCAGGTGTGTTAGTAGCTTTATTGGGAATCGGGACCTTCACTCAAGTTAACTCGATTACAGAATCTATCCAAAATACAACGACTATTTCGCCAGCTATCACAGCTCTTGTGTTGTCTGTATTTGTAGCAATTGCAGTCTTTGGTGGACTCAAGTCCATTTCAAAGGTTTCAACTACTGTTGTTCCTTTTATGGCCATCATCTATATTTTGGGAACTCTTACAGTTATTTTCTTTAATATTGGAAAAATTCCTGCTACAATCGCTTTAATCTTGACATCAGCATTTAGTCCTGTTGCTGCGGTCGGTGGATTTGCCGGTGCTAGCATTCGAATGGCTATTCAAAATGGTGTAGCGCGAGGTGTTTTCTCGAACGAATCTGGTCTAGGTTCTGCTCCCATTGCAGCAGCTGCAGCTAAGACAAACGAACCAGTAGAGCAAGGATTGATTTCCATGACAGGAACCTTTATTGACACCCTCATTATCTGTACCTTGACTGGTTTAACCATCTTGGTAACTGGTGTTTGGAGTGGTGATTTGAATGGAGTTGCCTTGACTCAGTCAGCCTTCTCAACAGTCTTTTCACACTTTGGACCTGCCCTCTTAACAATCTTCCTTGTGCTCTTTGCCTTTACAACGATTCTTGGTTGGAACTACTATGGAGAACGCTGTTTCGAGTTCCTCTTTGGGGTTCGCTTTATCTGGCTCTACCGTGTGGTCTTTGTGCTCATGGTCTTGCTAGGAGGATTTATCGAGTTGGATATGGTTTGGATTATCGCAGATATTGTCAATGCCTTGATGGCTCTGCCTAACTTGATTGCCCTCTTAGTTTTATCGCCAGTCGTTATTGCTGAAACTAAAAAGTATTTTAATAAATAATGAAATCACACAGCTCGTGTGATTTTTTGCTTTCATAAAAAATTTCTATCAGTGCAATTTAAAATATATATTATGCAAGGTATAGAATCTGTGATAGACTAGATTTCAACAACATGAAAAGAGGTTTTATGATGACAACATTTACCATCCATACAGTAGAATCAGCACCAGCAGAAGTGAAAGAAGTTCTTGAAACAGTAGAAAAAGATAATAATGGCTATATTCCCAATCTAATCGGTCTCTTGGCTAATGCACCGACTGCTTTAGAGGCTTATCGTACTGTCGGAGCCATCAATCGTCGCAACAGCTTGACGCCTGTTGAGCGTGAAGTGGTGCAGATCACTGCAGCTGTGACCAATGGTTGTGCCTTCTGCGTCGCAGGTCACACAGCCTTTTCCATCAAACAAATCCAGATGAATGATGATCTTCTGCAAGCCCTTCGCAATCGTACTCCAATTGAAACAGATCCTAAATTGGACACCCTAGCTAAGTTTACCTTGGCGGTAATCAATACCAAGGGTCGTGTAGGAGATGAAGCCTTGGCTGAGTTTTTAGAAGCTGGCTACACCCAACAAAATGCCTTGGATGTGGTTCTTGGTGTCAGCCTAGCAAGCCTCTGTAACTATGCCAACAACCTAGCCAATACACCAATTAATCCAGAATTGCAACCTTATGCTTAATTCATATCTGAGTAAAATGAAGTCTGAAATCATCGGACTTCGTTTTTTTAAGTCCTCATTTAAGCGCTTTTATGCTATACTGAAACTAACATGATTATTGGAGGTTAGGATGAAAAAACTCCCCTTGGTATTTTCTGGATGTTTGCTAGGTTTAGCAGGAGCTGGAAATCTTATTTTAGATACGTTGCCGGTTCTGTCACATCTTTTTAGTCTGACAGGTTTGGTTTTGTGGATTTACTTTCTGATTTTTCATCTCTTTAATTGGAAAGAAACCAAGCAAGAGTTGACCAAACCCCCTCTCTTGTCAGGGATGGCCACCTTTCCCATGGCTGGGATGATTTTATCAACTTATGTCTTTCGCTTGTTTCCTCATCTTCCTTTAGTCGCGCAAGGGCTCTGGTGGTTTTCATTTCTCTTGGATGTGGCCTTGATTGCTGGTTTCACCATCAAGTTTGCCTGTCCAGGAAAGAGAGTCAGTGCGACTCCAAGCTGGACGGTTCTCTATGTAGGGATAGCAGTGGCAGCTTTGACCTATCCTCTTGTCGGTATCATCGAAATTGCCTATGCGACCTTGAGTTTTGGTTTTCTCCTAACCTTCTATCTCTATCCGCTTATTTATAGCGATTTAAAGAAACATCCACTCCCACTAGCCATGCTTGGACAAGAAGGAATCTATTGTGCTCCCTTCTCTCTACTTTTGGCTTCCCTAGTTCGAGTTGGAGGAGCCAGCCTACCGACTTGGCTCTTGATTGCCATGATTTTGGCTTCTCAAACTTTCTTTTTCTTTGTTTTGACTCGCCTGCCCAATATTTTAAAACAAGGCTTTCAACCAGCCTTCTCAGCCCTCACCTTCCCGACCATTATCACAGCTACCTCGCTCAAGATGGCTCAGGGAATCTTGAAACTTCCATTTTTGGATTATTTAGTACTGGCTGAAACCGCTATTTGCTTAATTATTTTAGTCTTTGTGTTAGGCGCTTATCTGAATTGGTTACGAAAAAAGGTCTAGCTAGAAATAGCTAAACCTTATTTTTTATGGTTTGATAACTTCAGCTCCACCCATGTATGGACGAAGTGCTTCTGGGATGGTCACAGAACCATCTTCATTTTGGTAGTTTTCAAGAATAGCAGCCACTGTACGTCCAACTGCAAGTCCAGAACCGTTCAAGGTATGGAGCAATTTCACCTTGCCATCTGCTTCATCACGGTAACGGATTTGGGCACGACGGGCTTGGAAATCTTCTGTGTTTGAACAGCTTGAAATTTCACGGTAGGTATTTTGTGCTGGAATCCAAACTTCCAAGTCGTAAGTCTTCGCAGCTGAGAAGCCCATATCTCCAGTAGAGAGAGCAACGACACGGTATGGAAGGTTAAGTTTTTGAAGGATATTTTCAGCATTAGCTGTCATTTTTTCCAATTCTTCATAAGATTCTTCTGGTTTAGCAAATTTAACCATTTCAACCTTGTGGAATTGGTGCAAACGAATCAAGCCACGAGTATCACGGCCAGCTGAACCAGCCTCAGAACGGAATGATGGGCTCATAGCAGTGAAGTAGATTGGCAGGTCTTTACCGTCAAGGATTTCATCACGGTAGTAGTTTGTCAGAGGAACTTCGGCTGTAGGAATAAGGACATAATTGCTGTCGCTGAGTTCAAAAGTATCTTCCTTGAATTTTGGATATTGACCAGTACCAAACATTGAATCGTGGTTAACCATGTAAGGTGTGATGACTTCAGTATAGCCTTCTTTTCCATGTTCATCCAACATAAAGTTGTAGATGGCACGTTCCAAACGAGCACCGAGTCCTTTATAGAAGAGGAAGCGAGCTCCCGTTACCTTACCGCCACGTTCCCAATCAAGGATACCAAGGTCTTCGCCAAGATCCCAGTGAGCTTTAGGTGCGAAATCAAACTCGCGTGGAGTACCCCAACGGCGAACTTCCACATTGTCATCTTCGTCAACCCCAACAGGAACGCTATCAGCTGGAATATTTGGAAGAGTAGTGGTAAATTCTGTCAATTTAGCATCGATTTCTGCCAATTCAGCATCCAAGGCTTTGACTTCAGCAGATAGAGTTTGCATGGCAGCAATCTTGTCATCTGCATTTTCCTTGTTGCGCTTAGCTTGGGCAATCTCAGCTGAAACTGTGTTACGTTCAGCCTTGAGAGTTTCAACCTTGACCAAGATGTCACGACGTTTAGCATCGATTTCTTTCATCTCGTTTAAGACAGCAGCATCTACACCACGTGTAGCCAATTTTTCTGCGACAGCATCAAAGTCTGTACGAATACGTTTGATATCTAACATAAGAACTCCTTTATGAAAAAAGCACACCTGACAAAGCGTTGGAGTGGCAGGGCCACGGTTCCATCCAACTTCACAGGAGTGCACTTGATTGTGTATGCAATTGTTACTAACGGTAGAATTTCACCTATCCCTCCTATCTGCTCGCAGCATCCGCAGACTTTCTGAAAGAAGAAGATAACCTACTTATCCGTTGCTATGATTATACTAAAGTTTCTACTTTTTTGCAAATAGATTTTTAAATTTTTGACTAATGGTTTGAATCAGGGTCGGAAGTTTGACGACCTTGTCATTGCCCAGTTTTTCGCGTGCAATTTTAAGAATGGTACCCGAGTCTTTTGAGGCAAAGAGGAATTTTCCTCTGTCTGTAAAGACTTCGAAGTGACGACTGATTTTGCGACCAGTAACATTGGCTCCAATCTGGTTAATATGGCTCCAAGGAATCTGGATAAATTGTTCAACATTGACATCGGGGTAAAATTCCAAAGCCTGATCTCCGACAAGGAATTTTCCAACTTTCCCAGCTATAGAGAGGTAGGAGGTGCCTGTCGTATTGAGGAGCACTGTTTTGTTAAGTGATTGAGCCATGCTTAGTCTTCCTTGCTTTCACCGAAAAAGGCATTGTATAGGGCTTTAATAGCTGCTTTCTCTTGGTCCTTATGGACAACAAACATAATAGACACTTCACTAGAACCTTGAGACATCATCTGGATGTTGATCTTATTTTCAGATAGAGCACGTGTCGCAGTAGCAGTTACTCCGATATGGCTCTTCATCTTTTCTCCAACAATCATAATGATTGAAAGGTCGTGCTCGATTTCTGCATGGTCTACTTCAGCCTTTTGAACCAACTGACGAAGGATTTCTTCTTCCTTGATAGGAGTTAGTTCGCGAGAACGGAGGATGATTGAAAGATCGTCGATACCTGTTGGCATATGTTCCCAACCGATGTTGAGGTCTTCAAGGATTTGCAGAACCTTGCGACCAAATCCAACCTCACGGTTCATGAGGTATTTCGACATGTTAATGCTGACAAAGCCTGAATCACCGGCAATTCCCACAACTGGAAATTCATCACTACTGTGTTTTAGAACGATACGAGTACCTGGATGGTCAGGATTGTTGGTATTCTTGATAACTAGAGGAATTTTTCCACGGTAGGCAGGTAGAAGGGCTTCGTCATGAAGGACTGAGAATCCTGCATAAGCCAACTCACGCATTTCACGGTAGGTCAACTCAGGGATTGAGTGTGGTTGGTGAATAATGCCTGGGTGGGCTGCAAAGATACCATCAACGTCTGTAAAGTTTTCATAGAGGTCTGCCTTAACACCTGCAGCAATGATAGAACCTGTAATGTCTGATCCTCCACGTGAGAAGGTACAGATTTGATTTTCCTTAGTAACTCCAAAGAAACCAGGAATGACAAGGACTTCATTTGCATTTGTCAATTCTTCAATCTTGTCATAACTTGATGGAATGATGCGAGCGTGACCAGGCTCACTTGTGACCACAATACCAGCTTCTCTAGGGTGCACATAGCGTGCATCAATCCCATTTTGATTAAAGTAGGCAGCAATCAATTTAGCATTGTTATTTTCACCGGCTGCTAGGAAAGTATCGTAGAGAAATTCATTTTCATCAATAGGAAGAGTGGCTAAGGCACGAATGCTTTTAGAAATTTTTTCTAAAACAGCTGGTTTTAGCCCTAGTTCACTAACCATAGCAGCATAGCGGTCGATAATCCAGTTTTGGCTCTTGCTAATATCGTTACCAGCAACATAGTCGCGGTAGTATTTAATCAAGGCATCCGTAACCTTAGTATCTTCAGCATTGCGTTTACCAGGCGCAGAAACGACTACAAAACGACGCTCTGAATCGCTTTTGACGATGTTTAAAACTTTTTCTAATTGACTAGCAGAGGCAAGAGAGCTACCTCCAAATTTAACAACTTTCATAAGAACTCCTAAAGTAAGTATTTTATACGATTATAGCAGAAAGAAAGCCTTTTTTCAATGAAGAAAATAAGATGCTTTCTAGGACAAAGCGAGCCTTTCTAATCGGCTGAGACACTTTCAGTTGATTTTTTCTTGCTTTCTGATTTTAAAAAAGATATACTTTTGAAATAAAATAATTTAAACTGCTTATAAAATAAAAAGGAGTCCAGATGGAACACATTATTTATCAGCTTGAAGAGGATTTGGCAATCCTTACCTTGAATCGTCCTGAGGTAGCGAATGGTTTTCATATCCCTATGTGTGAGGAGATTTTAGAAGCTCTGATTTTGGCAGAAGAGGATCCGGCTGTGCATTTTGTCTTAATCAACGCGAATGGCAAAGTCTTCTCTGTTGGGGGAGATTTGGTTGAGATGAAGCGAGCAGTCGATGAGGATGATATTCCATCATTGACGAAAATCGCAGAATTGGTCAATACTATTTCTTATAAAATCAAGCAAATTGCTAAACCTGTCTTGATGGAGGTTGATGGGGCTGTTGCAGGTGCCGCAGCGAATATGGCTGTTGCTGCAGATTTCTGTCTGGCAACGGATAAGGCTAAATTTATCCAAGCTTTTGTTGGAGTTGGCTTGGCTCCGGATGCAGGAGGAATTCATCTCTTGAGTCGAAGTATTGGTGTGACGCGTGCTGCTCAATTGGCTATGACAGGTGAGGCTTTGAACGCAGAAAAAGCTCTAGAATGGGGACTAGTTTACCGCGTCTGTGAAGCTGATAAACTTGAAAAGACGAGAGAACAGATTCTTAAAAAATTAAGACGTGGCTCAAACAATTCTTATGCTGCCATCAAGAAGTTGGTGTGGGAGAGCCAATTTAAAGATTGGCAAGATTATGCTACTTTAGAACTGAATCTTCAAGAATCTCTAGCCAAAACAGAGGATTTCAAAGAAGGAGTTCGGGCTCATTCGGAAAGAAGAAGACCTAAATTTACAGGAAAATAAAAAAATACTTGCACCATTCTTTGAACTTTGATATAATTCTTTTGTCAAATGTTTTGATTCTAAAAGTTTTTTTGAAAAGGAGGGAAGGAAAGATTGGACTACCAACGAATTAATGAATATTTAACGTCTATATTTAACAATGTCCTCGTTATTGAGGAAGTTAGCTTGAGGGGTAGTCGTTTCAAGGATATCTCCATCAAAGAAATGCATACGATTGATGTGATTGGAAAAGTTCCAGATGTGACACCAAGTCAAGTGTCGAAAGAGTTGATGGTGACTCTTGGGACAGTTACGACTAGTTTGAATAATCTCGAACGTAAGGGTTATATTGAACGCATTCGTTCAGAACATGATCGACGTGTGGTACATCTGCATTTGACAAAGAAAGGTCGCTTGGTTCATAGGCTACATAAACGCTTCCACAAGGCTATGGTTGAAAAAATCATTGATGGTATGAGTAAGCAAGAGATGGAGGTTATGAGCAAAGGTTTGACTAATCTTTATCAATTTTTGGAGGATTTGAGATAATGGCTTTTGCAAAAATAAGCCAGGTTGCTCATTATGTGCCAGAGCAAGTGGTTACAAATCATGATTTGGCTCAGATTATGGATACTAATGATGAGTGGATTTCAAGTCGGACGGGAATACGACAAAGGCATATTTCAAGAACAGAATCTACTAGTGATTTGGCTACAGAAGTTGCCAAGAAACTGATGGCAAAAGCTGAAATCACAGGAGGGGAGTTGGATTTTATCATCCTAGCTACCATTACTCCAGATTCGATGATGCCCTCTACAGCTGCTCGTGTTCAAGCTAATATTGGTGCTAATAAGGCCTTTGCTTTTGACCTAACAGCAGCTTGCAGTGGATTTGTATTTGCTCTTTCAACTGCTGAAAAGTTTATCGCTTCTGGTCGCTTTCAAAAAGGCTTGGTGATTGGTAGTGAAACCCTCTCTAAAGCAGTCGATTGGTCAGACCGATCAACAGCTGTTTTGTTTGGAGATGGTGCTGGTGGTGTCTTGCTAGAAGCTAGCGAGAAAGAGCATTTTTTGGCTGAGAGTCTCAATAGTGATGGGAGTCGTAGCGAGTGTCTAACTTATGGACATTCAGGCTTGCATTCTCCGTTTTCAGATCAAGAAAATGCAGATTCATTTTTGAAGATGGATGGGCGCGCGGTCTTTGATTTTGCTATTCGGGATGTAGCCAAGTCTATCAAGCAGACTATTGATGAATCTCCTATAGAGGCGACAAACTTGGATTATCTGCTACTTCATCAGGCTAATGACCGTATTTTGGATAAAATGGCTAGAAAAATCGGTGTTAACCGAGATAAACTTCCAGCCAATATGATGGAATATGGCAACACCAGTGCAGCCAGTATCCCGATTTTACTTTCAGAGTGTGTAGAACAAGGCCTTATCCGTTTAGATGGAAGCCAGACTGTTCTTTTATCAGGCTTCGGTGGAGGCTTGACCTGGGGCACGCTCATTCTTACAATTTAGGTAATCATGTGGTGAACACATTGTTATAAAAAAACTATTTATTTTAAAGGAGTCCTATCATGGCAGTATTTGAAAAAGTACAAGAAATTATCGTTGAAGAACTTGGAAAAGACGCATCAGAAGTAACACTTGAATCAACTTTTGATGATTTGGACGCAGATTCATTGGACTTGTTCCAAGTAATCTCAGAAATCGAAGATGCTTTTGATATCCAAATCGAAGCAGAAGATGACTTGAAAACAGTTGGTGACTTGGTTGCCTATGTTGAAGAGCAAACAAAATAAACAGAATATAAATAGAAGGAGTAGGGAAACCCGCTCCCTCTTGTTTAGGCAATAGTTTGATTGTCAAATTATGACGGTATCGAACTATTACGTAAGCAAGAAACGATGGAGGCACTATGAAAACGCGTATTACAGAATTATTGAACATTGATTATCCTATTTTTCAAGGAGGAATGGCCTGGGTTGCTGATGGTGATTTGGCAGGAGCTGTTTCCAAGGCTGGAGGACTAGGGATTATCGGTGGGGGGAATGCCCCTAAAGAAGTTGTCAAGGCAAATATTGATAAAATCAAATCATTGACTGATAAACCCTTTGGTGTCAACATCATGCTCTTGTCTCCCTTTGTGGAAGATATTGTAGACCTCGTTATCGAGGAAGGGGTTAAGGTAGTTACAACAGGCGCAGGAAATCCAAGCAAATACATGGAACGTTTCCATGAAGCTGGTATTACGGTTATTCCTGTTGTGCCAAGTGTTGCCCTAGCGAAACGCATGGAAAAAATCGGTGCGGATGCCGTTATTGCAGAAGGAATGGAAGCTGGGGGGCATATTGGTAAATTAACAACCATGACCTTGGTGCGCCAGGTTGCTGCTGCTGTATCTGTTCCTGTTATTGCTGCAGGAGGGATTGCGGATGGTGAAGGTGCTGCGGCTGGCTTTATGCTAGGTGCAGAGGCTGTTCAGGTTGGAACTCGTTTTGTCGTTGCAAAAGAGTCTAATGCCCATCCAAATTATAAGGCGAAAATTTTAAAAGCTAGAGATATTGATACTACGATTTCAGCTCAACACTTTGGACATGCTGTTCGTGCGATTAAAAATCAGTTGACTCGTGATTTTGAACAAGCTGAAAAAGATGCTTTTAAACAAGAAAATCCAGATTTGGAAATTTTTGAACAAATGGGAGCAGGTGCTCTAGCCAAAGCGGTTGTTCACGGAGATGTGGATGGAGGCTCTGTCATGGCAGGTCAAATTGCAGGGCTTGTTTCCAAAGAAGAAACTGTTGAAGAAATCCTAAAAGATTTGTATTACGGAGCAGCTAAGAAAATTCAAGAAGAAGCCTCTCGTTGGGCAGGAGTTGTAAGAAATGACTAAAACAGCCTTTTTATTTGCTGGTCAAGGTGCCCAGTATCTAGGTATGGGACGGGAACTCTATAATCAGTATCCGATTGTCAAAGAAACGATTGATCAAGCGAGTCAGGTACTCGGTTATGATTTGCGTTATCTTATTGATACAGAAGAAGAAAAACTCAATCAGACCCGCTATACGCAACCAGCTATTTTAGCAACTTCAGTTGCTATCTACCGTTTATTGCAAGAAAAGGGCTATCAGCCTGATATGGTTGCTGGTTTGTCCCTTGGAGAATATTCTGCCTTGGTGGCCAGTGGTGCCTTAGATTTTGAAGATGCGGTAGCCTTGGTAGCTAAGCGTGGAGCCTATATGGAAGAAGCGGCCCCTGCTGGTTCTGGCAAGATGGTAGCAGTTCTCAATACGCCAGTAGAGGTTATTGAAGAAGTCTGTCGAAAAGCTTCTGAACTTGGAGTAGTTACCCCAGCCAACTATAATACACCTGCACAAATTGTGATTGGTGGAGAAGTGACTGCAGTTGACCGAGCTGTTGAACTCTTGCAGGAAGTAGGAGCTAAACGCTTGATTCCTCTCAAGGTTTCAGGACCTTTTCATACCGCTCTCCTTGAGCCTGCTAGCCAGAAACTAGCTGAAACTCTAGCTCAGGTAAGTTTTTCAGATTTTACTTGTCCCCTAGTCGGCAATACAGAAGCTACGGTCATGAAAAAAGAAGACATTGCTCAACTTTTGACGCGTCAGATCAAGGAACCAGTTCGTTTCTATGAAAGTATTGCGGTTATGCAAGAAGCAGGCGTAACCAACTTTATCGAGATTGGCCCGGGGAAAGTCTTGTCAGGCTTTGTCAAAAAAATTGATAAGACCGCTAAACTAGCCAATGTTGAAGATCAGGCTAGTTTGGAAACTTTGCTAGAAAACAAGTAATCCCTTCTCCCATAAATACAAGAGGAAACAGGAGAAAAGAATGCAACTAAAAAATAAAAATATCTTTATTACAGGTTCGAGTCGTGGAATTGGTCTTGCCATCGCCCACAAGTTTGCTCAAGCAGGAGCCAATATTGTTTTAAACAGTCGTGGGGCAATCTCAGAAGAATTGCTCGCTGAGTTTTCAAACTATGGTGTCAAGGTGGTTCCTATATCAGGAGACGTGTCAGATTTTGCAGACGCTAAGCGTATGGTTGATCAAGCTATTGCAGAGCTGGGTTCAGTAGATGTTTTGGTCAATAATGCAGGGATTACCCAAGATACCCTTATGCTCAAGATGACAGAGGCGGATTTTGAAAAAGTGCTCAAGGTTAACTTGACTGGTGCCTTTAACATGACACAATCAGTCTTGAAACCGATGATGAAAGCCAGAGAAGGTGCTATCATTAATATGTCTAGTGTTGTTGGTTTGATGGGAAATATCGGTCAAGCTAACTATGCAGCTTCTAAGGCTGGTTTGATTGGTTTTACCAAGTCTGTGGCTCGTGAAGTGGCCAATCGCAATATCAGGGTTAACGCTATTGCACCTGGAATGATTGAGTCCGATATGACAGCTGTTCTATCAGACAAGGTAAAAGATGCTATGCTGGCTCAAATTCCTATGAAAGAATTTGGACAAGCGGAGCAGGTTGCAGATTTGACAGTATTTTTAGCAGGCCAAGATTATCTAACTGGTCAAGTGGTTGCCATTGATGGTGGCTTAAGTATGTAGCAGAAGCTAGAGGTGAAAAAGATGAAACTAAATCGCGTAGTAGTAACAGGTTATGGAGTAACATCTCCAATCGGAAATACACCAGAAGAATTTTGGAATAGTTTGACAACTGGAAAAATCGGAATTGGTCAAATTACGAAATTTGATCATAGCGACTTTGATGTTCATAATGCAGCAGAAATCCAAGATTTTCCTTTTGATAAATACTTTGTAAAGAAAGATACCAATCGTTTTGATAACTATTCTTTATATGCCTTGTATGCGGCTCAAGAAGCTGTCAATCATGCCAATTTAGATGTAGAGGCTCTTGATAAAGATCGTTTTGGTGTTATTGTGGCCTCTGGTATTGGTGGAATCAAGGAAATTGAAGATCAAGTGCTTCGCCTAAATGACAAAGGACCAAAACGTTTGAAACCATTGACCCTTCCAAAAGCCTTGCCAAATATGGCTTCAGGAAATGTTGCTATGCGTTTTGGAGCAAACGGTGTTTGTAAATCTATCAATACTGCCTGCGCTTCATCAAATGACGCGATTGGTGATGCCTTCCGTTCAATTAAGTTTGGCTTCCAAGATGTCATGTTGGTAGGTGGGTCAGAAGCTTCTATTACACCTTTTGCTATTGCTGGTTTCCAAGCCCTAACTGCTCTCTCAACTACAGAGGACCCAACTCGTGCTTCCATTCCATTTGATAAGGACCGTAATGGTTTTGTCATGGGTGAAGGTTCTGGGATGTTAGTTCTTGAAAGCCTTGAACACGCTGAAAAACGTGGGGCTACTATCCTTGCTGAAGTGGTTGGTTACGGAAATACTTGTGATGCCTACCATATGACTTCTCCTCATCCAGAAGGTCAAGGAGCTATCAAAGCCATCAAACTAGCCTTGGAGGAAGCTGAGATTTCTCCAGAGCAAGTAGCCTATGTCAATGCTCACGGAACGTCAACTCCTGCTAATGAAAAAGGAGAAAGTGGTGCCATCGTAGCTGTTCTTGGTAAGGAAGTGCCTGTATCATCAACCAAATCATTCACAGGACATTTGCTGGGTGCTGCAGGTGCAGTAGAAGCTATCGTAACAATCGAGGCTATGCGTCATAACTTTGTACCAATGACAGCTGGAACAAGTGAAGTATCAGATTATATCGAAGCCAATGTCGTTTATGGACAAGGCTTGGAGCAAGAAATTCCATACGCTATTTCAAATACTTTTGGTTTTGGTGGCCACAATGCAGTTCTTGCTTTCAAACGTTGGGAGAATAAATAACTATGAATTTAAACGATATTAAAGACTTGATGGCTCAATTTGACCAATCAAGTTTGAGAGAATTTTCTTATAGAAATGGGACGGATGAGTTACAGTTTAGCAAGAATGAAGCTAGACTTGTGCCTGAAGTTGCACCTCAGGTCGCTCCTGCGCCTGCTGTAGCAACACCAAGTCCAGTAGCTTCAACATCTGCTCCAGTAGAAACTGTAGTGGAAGAAGTTCCTGCTTCAGTTGAAGCAAGTGTAGCTGCTGAGGGAGATGTTGTAGAGAGCCCACTTGTTGGGGTGGCTTACTTGGCTGCTGGACCTGATAAACCTGCCTTCGTTTCAGTTGGTGATAGTGTCAAAAAAGGTCAAACATTGGTGATCATCGAAGCTATGAAAGTCATGAATGAAATCCCAGCTCCTAAGGATGGTGTGGTAACGGAAATTCTCGTTTCTAACGAAGAAATGGTTGAGTTTGGTAAAGGATTGGTACGTATCAAATGATCGATATTCAAGGAATCAAAGAAGCCCTTCCCCACCGTTATCCTATGCTCCTAGTAGACCGTGTATTGGAAGTGAGCGAGGACACCATTGTTGCCATCAAAAATGTGACTATCAATGAGCCCTTCTTTAACGGTCATTTTCCTCAATACCCTGTCATGCCAGGTGTTCTGATTATGGAAGCCTTGGCGCAAACAGCTGGTGTCTTGGAGTTATCAAAACCTGAAAATAAGGGGAAACTAGTCTTTTACGCTGGTATGGACAAGGTTAAGTTCAAGAAGCAAGTTGTACCAGGTGACCAATTGGTTATGACAGCGACTTTTGTCAAACGTCGTGGCACCATTGCCGTGGTTGAAGCAAAGGCTGAAGTGGATGGCAAGCTTGCGGCCAGTGGTACTCTTACCTTTGCAATAGGGAACTAAGGAGGTTCTCCATGTTTCGAAAAATTTTAATTGCCAATCGTGGTGAAATTGCGGTTCGTATTATCCGTGCGGCGCGTGAGTTGGGAATCGCAACGGTGGCGGTTTATTCAACTGCTGATAAGGAAGCCCTTCATACGCTTTTGGCAGATGAAGCAGTTTGTATCGGCCCTGGCAAGGCAACAGAGTCTTATCTCAATATCAATGCGGTTCTATCAGCTGCAGTCTTGACTGAGGCAGAAGCCATTCACCCAGGTTTTGGATTTCTCAGTGAAAATTCCAAATTTGCAACCATGTGTGAAGAGGTGGGAATCAAGTTTATCGGCCCATCTGGTCATGTCATGGATATGATGGGAGACAAAATCAATGCGCGTGCTCAGATGATAAAAGCAGGTGTGCCTGTCATTCCAGGTTCAGATGGAGAAGTCCATAACTCTGAAGAAGCTTTGATTGTTGCTGAAAAAATTGGCTACCCTGTTATGCTCAAGGCTTCAGCAGGTGGAGGTGGTAAAGGGATTCGTAAGGTTGAAAAACCAGAAGACCTCGTATCAGCCTTTGAAACTGCCTCTAGTGAAGCCAAGGCCAATTATGGCAATGGTGCTATGTACATAGAACGGGTCATCTATCCAGCTCGTCATATTGAAGTTCAAATTCTAGGAGATGAGCACGGAAATGTGATTCATTTAGGTGAGCGGGATTGTTCTCTTCAACGGAATAACCAAAAGGTTTTGGAAGAAAGTCCTTCGATTGCAATCGGAAAAACGTTGCGTAATGAAATCGGTGCTGCTGCTGTTCGAGCAGCAGAGTCTGTTGGCTATGAGAATGCAGGGACCATTGAATTTCTTCTCGATGAAGCCAGTGGAAACTTCTATTTCATGGAAATGAATACTCGTGTTCAGGTGGAACATCCAGTAACAGAATTTGTTTCAGGTGTGGATATCGTTAAGGAACAGATTCGCATTGCGGCAGGTCAGCCTCTGTCTGTTAAGCAAGAAGATATTGTCCTACGCGGTCATGCCATCGAGTGTCGTATCAATGCTGAAAATCCATCCTTCAATTTTGCTCCAAGTCCAGGTAAGATTACTAATCTCCATCTGCCAAGTGGAGGAGTTGGCTTGCGCGTGGATTCAGCAGTTTATCCAGGCTATACCATTCCGCCTTATTATGATAGTATGATTGCTAAAATCATCGTTCACGGTGAAAATCGTTTTGATGCCTTGATGAAAATGCAACGCGCCCTCTATGAATTAGAGATTGAAGGGGTGCAGACCAACGCAGATTTTCAGCTTGACCTCATTTCAGATCGCAATGTCATTGCTGGAGATTATGATACTTCCTTCTTGATGGAAACCTTCTTACCCAAATATCAAGAAAAAGAATAAAATGACTTCAAGAGTTTAAACCGAAAAGGGGAATTAATGGCTCTATTTAGTAAAAAAGATAAGTATATTCGAATCAATCCCAATCGTTCAGTTAGGGAAAAACCTCAAGCCAAGCCAGAGGTTCCAGATGAATTATTCTCCCAGTGTCCGGGTTGTAAGCATACCATCTATCAAAAGGATCTGGGAAGTGAGCGTATTTGTCCACATTGTAGCTATACCTTTCGTATTTCTGCCCAAGAACGCTTGGCTTTGACGATTGATATGGGAACCTTCAAGGAATTGTTTACAGGGATTGAAAGTAAGGATCCCTTGCATTTCCCTGATTACCAAAAGAAACTAGCAACTATGCGTGAAAAAACAGGTCTGGATGAAGCCGTTGTGACAGGAACAGCTCTTATTAAAGGTCAGACTGTGGCTCTTGGGATTATGGATTCCAATTTTATCATGGCTTCTATGGGTACAGTTGTAGGTGAAAAAATCACTCGTTTGTTTGAGTATGCGACTGTTGAACAGTTGCCAGTTGTTCTCTTCACAGCATCTGGTGGAGCCCGTATGCAGGAAGGAATCATGAGTCTCATGCAGATGGCCAAGATTTCTGCAGCTGTTAAACGCCATTCAAATGCTGGTCTCTTTTATCTGACCATTTTGACAGATCCAACGACAGGTGGTGTGACAGCTTCTTTCGCTATGGAAGGCGATATTATTCTGGCTGAACCACAGAGTTTGGTCGGTTTTGCTGGGCGTCGTGTGATTGAAAACACGGTTCGTGAAAGTTTGCCTGAGGATTTCCAAAAGGCAGAATTTCTACTGGAACATGGCTTTGTGGATGCTATTGTAAAAAGAAGAGACTTGCCAGATACGATTGCTAGCCTAGTCAGATTACACGGAGGGAGTCCTAGATGAATATTGCAAAAATAGTCAGAGAAGCGCGTGAGCAGAGTCGCTTGACAACCTTGGACTTTGCGGCAGGCATTTTTGATGAATTTATCCAATTACATGGTGACCGTTCTTTTCGTGATGATGGTGCAGTTGTTGGTGGTATCGGCTGGCTTGGGGACCAAGCTGTAACAGTGGTTGGTATTCAAAAAGGCAAGAGTTTACAAGATAACCTCAAGCGGAATTTTGGACAACCGCATCCAGAAGGCTACCGCAAGGCTCTACGTTTAATGAAACAGGCTGAAAAGTTTGGCCGTCCAGTTGTGACCTTTATCAATACTGCAGGTGCCTATCCTGGTGTGGGAGCGGAAGAACGTGGTCAAGGGGAAGCTATCGCTCGCAATCTCATGGAAATGAGTGACCTGAAAGTTCCTATTATCGCCATTATTATCGGTGAAGGTGGTTCAGGAGGAGCTCTGGCTCTAGCAGTCGCAGACCGTGTCTGGATGCTGGAGAATTCTATCTATGCCATTCTCAGCCCAGAAGGTTTTGCTTCCATTCTATGGAAGGATGGTACTCGTGCCATGGAAGCGGCAGAACTGATGAAAATCACTTCACATGAATTGTTAGAAATGGATGTGGTAGATAAGGTGATTTCTGAAGCAGGACTTTCTAGCAAAGAACTAATTAAGAATGTCAAAAAAGAACTCCAAGATGAGCTAGCTATACTTTTACAAAAACCGTTAGAAGCATTGTTGGAAGAGCGTTACCAACGATTTAGAAAATACTAATACCTCAGAATACATAAAAACTAGAACTGATTGCCAGTTCTAGTTTTTATGTGGCTCTTACTTTATATCAAGGGGAAAGTCAAAAGGTGCTTGGAAGACCAAACACCTTTTCGATTATTCATTTTCTTCAGTTACAAATTGACTAAGCAGTCCATTGATAAAACGGGCTGATTTTTGATCTGAAAAATTCTTAGCAAGTTCAATAGCTTCATTGACTGCTACCAGCTGAGGTGTATCAAATGATGTGATTTCAAAGATACCTAAGCGTAGTAAGTTTTTTTCGACCAAGGTCAAGCGCTCAACTGTCCAGCCTGACTTGAGGTGCTGATTGATTTGTTTATCCAACTCGTCTTTTTGAGCTTGAACGCCAGAAACCAAGTTCAGAAGAAAGGCAGGGATTTGTACATCTGCATCTTCACGGTCATGCGTGTAGGCAAAGTGACAAGCTGTTTCTATATCTGTGCCGAATTCAAGGCTCATGAGAGCTTGAAAAGCGCATTTTCGAAGTTCACGTCTAGATTCTAATAATGGACTAGTCATTGAGGAAGTCCTCGTTAAATAGATCTTTCAACTCAGGTTTTGGTGTTTTATCTGGAACGATTCCTGCAACATGGATGTTGACAGCAGCAAGTTCCACATCAGCCATATCACGGACAGCATCTTTGACTGCTTTTTGAATAGCAAGAGCAACTTTTGGTACCTTCACACCGTACTCAAGGTAGAGATAGATGTCAGCAGTTAGTTCTTCGTTGCTTTCTTTTAAGTAGACGCCACGACCAAGAGAGAGTTTTGATAGGGTATCAGATACGGATTTATTTGAAAATGAGTGGACACCATCAACTTTAGCAGTTGCGATGGCAATGATTTTTTCAAGTACACGTGGAGCGATAACGATTTCGCCAAATTGTTCTTCAATTCCCATAGAATGACCTCTTTCTAGAGATTAGGCACGAGAAACGTAAGTTCCTTCTGCAGTGTTGATGATCAATTTTTGTCCAGCTTCGATGAAGTCAGGAACGTTGACAACAAGTCCAGTTTCCATAGTTGCTGGTTTACCAGAACCTGTAACAGTAGCACCTTTGATAGATGGTTGTGTTTCAGCGACTGTCAATTCAACAGTAGTTGGTACAGTTACACCGATTACTTCAGTTCCGTAGAATTGGATTTTCACATCAGAGTTTTCAAGGATGTAAAGCAATTCATTTTCAACATTTACGACTGGGATTTCGTATTGGTCGTAAGTTTCAGTGTTCATGAAGTAGGCAGTTTCATCCATTTTGTACAAGTATTGAGCTGGAACAGTTTCGATAATAGCTTGTTCGAATTTTTCTTCTGGACGGTAGCTTGTGTCAAATGTAGAACCAGTACGGACATCACGCAATTTCATACGCATAATCGTGTTCCCTTTACCTGGTTTGTGGTGGCTAGCTTCCAAAACGCGGATCAATTTTCCGTCTGCAGTTTCAAATGTCATACCAGCTTTCAATTTGCTTGCTTCAATCATGTTTTTACCTCTTTAATAAATATTATTACTCTTCATTTTACCATAAAATCTTCCGGAAATAAAGCCAAAATAGTTAATGGGAGATGGTAGGAGCGAAAAAAAACCAACCTCAGGGCTGGTTTCTTTTACATATTAATCTTCTTTCAATTTCGCTAATTCCTGGGCAAAGACTTGGTGGATAATTGGAATCAAAACAGCTGGATCTGAAATTTGAACCATACCTGCTTTTTCAACGTATTCACGCGCACCACCGTCATTTTTAGCTAGGTGAACAAAGACTTTCTTGGTCGTAGCTGAGCTCTTCAAGAAGGATATGAGATTGAGGCTATTGAAAAGGTAGATCTCTTAATTTGAATGATTATTAAACTATATTATAACCTTTAAAAATCATCTAAGATATACTTGTCGTTATTTACTAGCAGTTATCTTCTTTATGGAATGATGTTCAATGAGCCATCCTACAATCCACCCCGTCGCTAGCAAGTAATTTTCGAAAGCACCGATAGCATTTACAGGAGAATGATACTCCATAAAATTGACTAAGTGATTTGTTCCTATTCCAATCCCACCGAAGATGAGAGCGAGAAGCACGATTCGTAGATAGAACCAATCGTACTTAATATTGACACCGAGAATAAGAATCAATACAGCTAGGTTCCATATTCCAATTTCTCGTTGCCAACCAGCAGAGATTCCATACCCGGAGTGACTTCCCATGTATGATGGAAAGAAAATTTGTAGTATAGAAGCGCCTAGCATAGCGATGATGACTAAAACAAATAGCAATCGTAAAAATTTGTTCATTTTTTCGTCTTTCTAAAACAGAAAAAGGTATATAAAAAGTCTGTTATTCATCTTCTTTCAACTTCGCTAATTCTTGAGCAAGAAGTTTAAGGGCAACTTGTGGGTTGGCTTGGCCTTTGGTTGCTTTCATAAGGAAGCCTGTGAAGGCCTTATCTGCGTTGCGTTTGCCTGACTTGAAGTCGGCAACAGCAGCTTCGTTATCTGCAAAGACTTGGTGGATAATTGGAATCAAAACAGCTGGATCTGAGATTTGAACCATACCTGCTTTTTCCACGTATTCACGCGCGCCACCACCATTTTTAGCTAGATGGACAAAGACTTTCTTGGCAATCTTAGAAGAGATCGTGCCGTCTTCGATGATGGCAATCATTTCAACCAAGTTTTCTGGTGTTAGTTCGATTTGTTCAAGTGTCTTGCCTTCAGCATTCAAGAATTGAGCGACTTCACCTTGGAGCCAGTTAGAGACTTGTTTGGCGTCGCCACCTAGGGCAACAGCTTTTTCAAAGAAGTCAGAAGTGACTTTATTTGCAGTCAACTGGCTAGCATCGTAGTCTGACAAGCCAAGGTCAGATACATAACGCGCACGGCGTTCTTTTGGAAACTCTGGTAATTCTGTCCGCATTTCTTCGATCCACTCGTCTGAGATTTCAAAGAGGGGTAGGTCTGGTTCTGGGAAGTAGCGGTAGTCTGCAGCACCTTCCTTGACACGCATGAGGATGGTTGCCTTATTTGCCTCATCATAACGCCGAGTTTCTTGGCGGATTTGACCACCTGAGCGAAGTATTTCAGCTTGACGTTGGACTTCATATTCAAGCCCCTTGCGGACATTTGAGAAGGAATTCAAGTTCTTCAACTCAGTCTTAGTACCGAATTTCTCTTGACCATAAGGACGAAGAGAGATGTTGGCATCCACACGCATGGAACCTTCTTCCATTTTAACGTCAGAAATGCCAGCATACTGGATAACTTCCTTGAGGGCTGTCAGATAAGCATAGGCTTCTTCTGGCGAACGCATGTCGGCTTCAGATACAATCTCAATCAAAGGCACACCTTGGCGGTTGAGGTCAACATAAGAGTAACCATCTGTACCATGGGTATTTTTACCTGCATCTTCTTCCAAGTGAGCGCGTTCGATACCGATTTTCTTAGTTGTACCGTCTTCTAGCTCGACTTCAATCCATCCATTGTAACCAATTGGTTCATCAAACTGAGAAATTTGGTAGGCTTTGGGATTATCAGGATAGAAGTAGTTCTTGCGGTCAAAGTGCATCTTTTTGTGTATGTCCATGTTGAGGGCAAGAGCTGCCTTAATACCAGCATCAACAACACCTTTATTGAGAACTGGCAGAACTCCTGGGAAAGACCAGTCAATCACGTTAGTGTTAGCGTTTTGGTCATTTCCAAAGTGGGCAGAAGTAGGTGAGAAGATTTTTGAATTGGTGTTGAGCTCTACGTGGACTTCAAGTCCAATGACTGTTTCAAAGTTCATTAGTTATCACCTCCAAAAATCACGGGTTGTTGTTTGTGGTAGTCTGTTGTTGCTTCAAAAGCAGCAGCAGCTTGGTAAATGGTTTCCTCAGAGTACTTAGGGCCAATCAATTGCAGACCGACAGGTAGTCCTTGAGAGAATCCAGCAGGAATCGAAATTCCTGGAAGACCTGCCAAGTTGACAGGAATAGTCAAGAGGTCAGCCAAGTACATGGCAACTGGATCGTGATTGAGTGAGTCCAAGTCATAAGCAACACTTGGTGCAGTTGGTCCCAAAATCAAGTCGTAATCCGCGAAGACTTTTTCGAAATCTTGGATGATGAGGGTACGGACTTGACCAGCCTTCTTATAGTAGGCGTCATAGTAACCTGATGAAAGACTGAATGTACCAAGCATGATACGGCGTTTCACTTCTTCACCGAAACCTTGGCTACGGCTGTTTACATAGATTTCATCAAGGTTAGTCGCATCCTCTGCACGATAGCCGTAACGGATACCGTCAAAACGTTGCAAGTTTGATGAAGCTTCTGATGAAGCGATGATATAGTAAACGGCAACACCGTATTTAGAGTGAGGCAGGCTGACTTCTTCGACAATAGCACCCAATTTTTCAAAGTGTTTAGCGGCATTAAGAATGGTTTCCTTAACCTCTGGGTCAATTCCTTCGCCAAGATATTCTTTAGGTAAAGCAATTTTCATGCCCTTGATGTCTTGGCCGATTTTTGAAGTAAAGTCGGCAATGCGGACAGGAGCAGAAGTAGAGTCTTTGGCATCTTCGCTGGCAATAGCGTTGAGCAAGAGGGCATTTTCCTTAACAGTTGGTGCGAAAGGTCCAATCTGGTCTAATGAGCTACCAAAGGCAATGAGACCGAAACGTGAAACTGTTCCGTAGGTTGGTTTGAGACCAACGATCCCGTTGAAGGCAGCAGGTTGGCGGATGGAACCACCAGTGTCAGAACCAAGCGACAAGCGGACTTGGCCTGAAGCTACAGCTGCAGCAGAACCACTTGATGAACCACCAGGAACCTTGTTTTGGTCCCAAGCATTTTTAGTGGCACCATAGTGAGAAGTCTCACCAGAACCACCCATGGCAAATTCGTCCATGTTGGTTTTCCCAACGACAATCATACCTTTAGATTTTGCATTGGCAACAGCAGTCGCATCAAAGATTGGCTCATAGTTGTAGAGCATTTTTGAGGCAGCAGTTGTGAGAATACCGTCTGTAGAGATGTTATCCTTAACTGCAAGTGGAATTCCTGAAAGGACATTATCAGCATCGATTCCAGCTTCATCAATGGCTTTAGCTTGGGCAAGAGCTTGCTCTTCAGCGATGGTAACAAAAGAGTTGATAGCTGTCTCGCGAGATTTGATATCTTCAAGCGTTGCTTGCGTTAGTTCGGTTGCAGAAATTTCCTTAGATACAAGGAGATTGTGCAAGTCTTCAATAGTTTTGTTATTAAAAGTCATTAGGCATCTCCTCCATCATCTAGGATAGCTGGCACCTTGATATAATAGTTATCTTTTTCAGGTACGTTTTTAAACAAGCGATCACGGTCTGTTCCTTTTTCGGCCACATCAGGGCGGAGTACAGTCTTGCGGTCAGCCATAGTCATAGTTGGTGCAACACCAGTTGTGTCAACTTCGCCCAGCAATTCAACCATGTCCACAATCTTAGACAAGGTAGTCGCAAAGGCAGCAGTTTCTTCTTCAGAGAATCTTAATTTTGAAAGATTGGCAACGTGTGTTACCTCTTCTTGCGTAATTTTCATCTTGCATCCTTTCGTGAAATGATGATTTTTAGTCTGTTCTATTTTACCATATTTTCCTATAAATAAGGGAGGGGGAAGTGAAAAGAAATAGAAATTGAAAAAAATGCTAAAATCCGATATAATGGAATGTTGAAAGGAATGGTACAATCCAATGTAAAAATCATTCTTAGCTATTGAAACAGGAAAAATAGAGAATCAAAGAAAGAGAACTTATGAATATTCAAGAAGAAATTAAGAAACGTCGTACCTTTGCCATCATCTCCCACCCGGACGCGGGGAAAACAACCATCACTGAGCAATTGCTCTACTTTGGGGGCGAGATTCGTGAGGCTGGTACTGTAAAAGGAAAGAAAACAGGGACTTTTGCCAAGTCTGACTGGATGGATATCGAGAAGCAACGTGGTATTTCGGTTACTTCATCTGTGATGCAGTTTGACTACGATGGTAAGCGCGTGAATATCCTCGACACACCAGGACACGAGGACTTTTCAGAAGATACCTATCGTACCTTGATGGCGGTGGATGCTGCTGTCATGGTGGTGGACTCTGCCAAGGGTATCGAGGCCCAAACCAAGAAATTGTTCGAGGTTGTGAAACATCGTGGCATTCCAGTCTTTACCTTTATGAACAAGCTAGATCGTGACGGTCGTGAACCGCTAGACCTCTTGCAAGAATTGGAAGAAGTTTTGGGCATTGCCAGCTATCCGATGAACTGGCCAATCGGGATGGGGAAAGCCTTTGAAGGGCTCTATGACCTCTATAACCAACGCTTGGAACTCTACAAAGGCGATGAGCGTTTTGCCAGTCTAGAAGATGGGGACAAGCTTTTTGGTAGCAATCCCTTCTACGAACAAGTCAAAGATGACATTGAGCTTTTAAATGAAGCTGGGAATGAGTTTTCAGAGGAAGCTATTCTGGCTGGAGAATTAACACCTGTTTTCTTCGGTTCAGCTCTTACTAACTTTGGTGTGCAGACCTTCCTTGAGACCTTCCTCAAGTTTGCTCCAGAACCACATGGACACAAGAAAACAGACGGTGAAATTGTAGATCCTTACGACAAGGATTTCTCAGGATTTGTCTTTAAAATCCAAGCCAACATGGACCCTCGTCACCGTGACCGTATCGCCTTTGTCCGTGTCGTATCAGGTGAATTTGAGCGTGGTATGAGTGTCAACCTACCTCGCACTGGTAAGGGTGCTAAACTATCTAATGTTACTCAGTTTATGGCGGAAAGTCGTGAGAATGTGACCAATGCCGTGGCAGGTGATATCATCGGTGTTTACGATACCGGTACTTATCAGGTTGGGGACACTTTAACAGTTGGAAAAAACAAGTTTGAATTTGAACCCCTACCAACCTTTACACCTGAAATTTTCATGAAAGTTTCTGCTAAGAATGTCATGAAGCAAAAATCCTTCCATAAGGGGATTGAGCAACTGGTACAAGAAGGAGCCATCCAGCTTTATAAGAATTACCAAACAGGCGAGTACATGCTGGGAGCTGTTGGTCAACTCCAGTTTGAAGTCTTTAAACATCGCATGGAAGGCGAGTACAATGCGGAAGTCGTTATGAGCCCAATGGGTAAAAAGACCGTTCGTTGGATCAAGCCTGAGGATTTGGATGAACGGATGTCGTCAAGCCGAAATATCTTGGCTAAAGACCGTTTCGACCAACCAGTCTTCCTCTTTGAAAACGACTTTTCCCTCCGCTGGTTTGCAGACAAGTATCCAGACGTAGAGTTGGAGGAAAAAATGTAAATCGTTACAAATGACTAGCAACATAAAGTTGCTGTCATTTGACGGTAACCGCTATGGCGGCTTACCTAAACGCTTCACTAAGAAAAATCCACGAATATTATCGATTCGTGGATTTTTCCGTCGTAATGGTAAGGAAGCGAACTAGCTAACTGCCTTACTAACTACGTTTGGTAAATAAAATTGGTTTGTAAAACTCCGTGTTTTAGTTCAGTAAATTTATTTGATTGTATAACAATCAAAGTAACTAATGCCAAGTTTCTATGGAACTTGGCTAGGTGCTCCACTAGTAAAGTTTTAC
Source organism: Streptococcus mitis (assembly GCF_026782895.1). Classification (GTDB taxonomy): domain Bacteria; phylum Bacillota; class Bacilli; order Lactobacillales; family Streptococcaceae; genus Streptococcus; species Streptococcus mitis_CB. The sequence continues at coordinate 141,761 of NZ_JAKUXJ010000006.1, read as the reverse complement.
GAATAATATCGATTTGCCAAACTCCGTGTAGTGGATAATAATACTGCCAAGTTTGCAGTATTTTATCTCAGCATTCTATAAAAAGATGTTGAATATTAAGCCTTATTCGTTTTACTATTAACCTTTATGGTGCTAACTTACAAATAAAAGAAAACTTCAGCTATTCACCTTTTGTGATTGGTCTGAAGTTTTCTTTTTTACTGTCCATATTTTTGGTAAAAATCAACTTTTACTTGGATGAAGGTTTTGGCTTCACGTAGGAGTTGAAGAAGTGTGGCGCGGGTTTCAAATTCTTCTCTTGTCTTGGGGAGACTGCGGTTACGGAAGACTTCCAGATAACGTTCAATTTCATCTAGCAAATCAGAAGCAGGATTGGTCTGGCTCAGTTGACCGGCAATTTTTGAAAAGAGTTGGGCCAAAATTAGGCTTTCACTGGCAGCTAGGTGACAGGTGTTGATTTGCTGGGCCATATTTCGCAGGATACGACTTTGTCGCTGTCTCATTTCAAAATAGTGGATATGGTAGTCGGTTTGGTGAAAGAGGTGGTCAGAGTGATCCAAATAGACTAGTCTGAGTGCCTCTTCCAAAAGGGTGTCCAATTCTTCAACCAGCTGTGCTCGGTTGCGTCCGTCCCCTCTGGATAAATAATATTTGAAGCGCTGGAGAATATCTTTTAACTTTTCTTCTACCAATGTGTGGTAGTGATGAATTTCCTCTTCTCGTGAAGGCATGTAGAGATTGACAAGCAAGGCAAATCCTGTACCGATAGCAAAGAGAAGGAATTCATTGACTAGGAGGTCTGGAGAGGTTGACTCTTGTACCAAGAGGTGGCTAACCAAAACGCTACTTGGTGTGATGCCAATTTCCCAGCCCATCTTGTAAGCTAGAGGAACGTATAGGGCCAAATAGAGGCCAAGGCTCCAGATATGAAATCCGCTCAAGTGAAAGACCAAAACCCCAATAGCCAGAGCTAGAAGCATAGAAAAAAGACGATTGCGGGCCAATTTTAAAGTGCTTCTACGAGTATCAGATAGGCTTAAGAGAGCGATAATTCCGGCTGAAACTGCAGAAGAAAGATTGAGAAAATAAGCAAGAAGACAGGCAAGACAGGTGGCTAAGATGAGCTTGGTCGTACGTTGGCTAATAGACATAAGAATTTCCTAATAAGACTAGAATAAAAGCGGAAAAGACAAGACCTGAGCAGGCTTGTCTTTATAGATTATTTTTTACGGGTTGCTGCGTATTCGGCAACGGCAGTAAAGAGGACGTCTGTAGAAGAGTTGAGGGCTGTTTCACATGAGTCTTGGATGACCCCAATCACAAAGCCAACTCCGACAACTTGCATGGCAATATCGTTAGAAATACCGAAAAGGCTACAAGCAACTGGGATAAGAAGAAGGGAACCTCCCGCAATACCAGAAGCACCACAGGCTGATATTGCTGCTACAACACTGAGGACAAAGGCTGTCGCAAAGTCAACAGGGATTCCCAAAGTATTTACTGCAGCAAGGGTTAAAACGTTAATAGTAATCGCTGCCCCGGCCATGTTGATAGTAGAGCCGAGTGGGATAGAAACCGAATAGGTATCTGGATCTAGTCCAAGGTCGTGACAAAGTTTCATGTTGACAGGGATGTTCGCCGCAGAACTACGAGTAAAGAAGGCTGTAACACCGCTGACACGCAAACATTTCCAAACGAGGGGATAAGGATTTCTCTTCATAAAGAGAAAGGCAATCAATGGATTGACAACCAGAGCGACAAAGAACATAGTTGTCACCAAGAGGGCAAGCAAGATTCCGTAGTTAGCGAGGCTTCCGATTCCCTTATCAGAGATGGTTTTGAAGACAAGACCAAGGATACCAAATGGAGCTAGGTTGATAATCCATTCGACAATCTTAGAAGTCACATCAGCTATGGTTTTCAGCAATTCTTTACTATTTTTGCTGGCTTCTCTCATAGCAATCCCGAAAACAACTGCCCAGGATAGGATACCGATGTAGTTGGCTGTGACAAGGGCATTGACTGGGTTGTCAACCAGTTTGAGCAAGAGGTTGCTGAGGACTTGTCCAATCCCATCTGGTGGAGCAATATCGGTATTAGCACTATTTAGGGTAATCTCAACAGGGAGAATGAAGCTTGCTAGGACAGCAACAAGCGCCGCTGCAAAGGTTCCTACCAAGTAAAGGAAGATAACCGTTTTCATGTTGCTATCTTGTCCCTTTTGATGTTGGGAAAGGGCGTTAGCAACGAGAGCAAAGACTAGAATGGGTGCGATGGCTTTTAGACCGCCAACAAAGAGATCTCCAAGTAGACCAATTCCTGAAATGTTAGGAAGTGTCAGCCCTAGGGTTCCTCCAATAAGCATACCAATCAAAATCCGTTTGATTAGGCTTGCCTTATTCCAAGCATGAATGATTTTTTTCATAACAATCTCCTTTGTTGTGTAATGTTTATGATTATAGTATAAATATGAGCTAAAATCAAGAATTTTCTGTCTATTTTGGCTATTATTTTTGAATATTTATGGAGATTCATCACTTGTGAAAGTATGGTATAATAAATGAAAGGAGTTTTCTATGCAAGAATTTTTTCAAACCTACCTCAATAAGCTTGATATAACAACGATTATTGAGAATATCTTAACCAAGTTAATTTCTCTGTTATTTCTATTTTTACTATTTTATATAGCTAAGAAACTGCTCCATACCATGGTGCAGAGAATTGTTAAACCTTCTCTAAAAATGTCTCGTCATGATGTCGGGCGTCAGAAAACCATCTCACGTCTGTTAGAAAATGTGTTTAATTATACCCTTTATTTCTTTTTACTTTACTGTATCTTGTCTATTTTGGGTTTGCCAGTTTCGAGTTTGCTGGCAGGGGCTGGGATTGCTGGGGTGGCTATTGGGATGGGAGCCCAAGGTTTTCTGTCTGATGTCATCAATGGCTTTTTCATCCTCTTTGAACGTCAACTGGATGTGGGAGATGAGGTAGTTCTGACAAATGGTCCTATTACTGTCTCGGGCAAGGTGGTTAGTGTCGGTATTCGAACAACGCAACTCAGAGGAGAAGATCAGGTTCTGCACTTCGTTCCCAATCGGAATATCACCGTCGTCAGCAATTACTCTCGGACAGACCAGGCCTGAAATTTTAGCAGATTTATGGTACAATAGAAAGAGTTTGGTAAAGGAGAGAAGATGTTTTTAGAAAAACAGTTGGGCAATGGTTGTACCTGGATTAACCTAGATTTGGACAAGTTGAAAAAACTAGAGGACCTTTCTGAAATCTACGGTTTGGACAAGGAAACCATCGAATATGCGCTGGATAGAAATGAGCGTGCCCACATGGATTATCACCGTGAAAATGGGACTGTGACCTTTATCTACAATGTCTTGAACTTGAAAAAGGATAAGGCATACTATGAAGCTTTTCCCATGACCTTTATCGTGGAACATCGTCGCCTGATTACCATTAGTAATACCAAGAACGCCTATGTCATTGAACAGATGACCCGTTATCTGGAGAGTCATGACATGCTTTCGATTTACAAGTTTCTCTTTGCCAGTCTGGAAATCATCAGTAATGCCTACTATCCTGTCATCGAGCAGATGGATAAGAGTAAGGATGAGGTCAATGGCCTCTTGCGCCAGCGGACGACTAAGAAAAACCTTTTTGCCCTTTCCGACTTGGAGACTGGTATGGTTTACCTCACTGCGGCTGCTAAGCAAAATCGCATGTTGCTGGAACATATTCAAGGGCATGCCCTCTATCGCAGTTTTAACGAGATTGAGAGAGAGCAGTTTGATGATGCCATGATTGAGGCTCATCAGCTAGTATCCATGACAGACTTGATTTCTCAAGTTCTTCAACAACTATCAGCATCTTACAACAATATCCTAAATAATAATCTGAATGATAATTTGACAACCTTGACTATCATTTCAGTCTTGCTAGCTGTTTTGGCAGTAGTTACAGGCTTTTTCGGAATGAATGTTCCGCTCCCTTTAACAGATGAGCCCCATGCTTGGCTCTACATTAGTTTGGCCAGTGCTGGTTTGTGGATTGTCCTGTCATTGTTGCTAAGGAAAATTGCTAAAAAAAGTTAAGAAAAGGAGCCTGAATGGCGATTGAAAACTATATGCCAGATTTTGCTGTGGAAGCAGTCTATGATCTGACAGTCCCAAGCCTGCAGGCGCAGGGAATCAAGGCTGTTTTGGTCGATTTGGACAATACCCTCATTGCTTGGAACAACCCTGACGGGACGCCAGAGATGAAGCAATGGCTACATGATCTCCGTGACGCGGGTATTCGCATCATTGTGGTCTCAAATAACACCAAAAAACGAGTCCAACGCGCAGTTGAGAAGTTTGGAATTGATTACGTTTATTGGGCTCTGAAGCCCTTCACATTTGGGATTGACCGTGCCATGAAGGAATTCCACTATGAGAAAAGTGAAGTGGTCATGGTTGGCGACCAGCTCATGACAGATATTCGAGCAGCCCACCGTGCAGGCATTCGCTCAATCTTGGTCAGGCCCTTGGTTCAGCACGACTCTATCAAGACTCAGATTAACCGTGCTCGTGAGCGCCGTGTTATGCGAAAAATCACTGAAAAGTACGGACCGATTACATATAAAAAAGGAATTTAACTATGGAAGAAATTCTCTGTATTGGTTGTGGAGCAACCATTCAGACGACAGACAAGGATGGTCTTGGTTTTACCCCCCAGTCGGCACTTGAAAAAGGCTTGGAGACAGGCGAAGTCTATTGCCAACGTTGTTTCCGTCTCCGCCACTACAATGAAATCACTGATGTTCAGTTGACGGATGATGATTTCCTCAAGCTCTTGCACGAGGTGGGAGATAGTGATGCCCTAGTAGTCAATGTCATTGATATCTTTGACTTTAATGGCTCTGTTATCCCAGGCTTGCCACGTTTTGTATCGGGCAATGATGTCCTCTTGGTCGGAAATAAAAAAGATATCCTGCCCAAGTCAGTTAAGCCGAGCAAGATTAGCCAGTGGCTCATGGAGCGTGCCCACGAAGAAGGGCTTCGTCCTGTGGATGTCGTCCTAACTTCAGCCCAAAACAAACATGCCATTAAGGAAGTCATTGACAAAATCGAGCACTACCGTAAGGGTCGCGATGTCTATGTGGTCGGTGTAACCAACGTTGGAAAATCTACCCTAATCAATGCCATTATCCAAGAAATCACGGGTGACCAGAACGTCATTACGACTTCACGCTTCCCAGGGACAACCTTGGATAAAATTGAGATCCCGCTTGATGATGGATCTTATATCTACGATACGCCGGGAATCATCCATCGTCACCAAATGGCCCATTACTTGACGGCTAAAAATCTCAAGTATGTCAGTCCTAAAAAGGAAATCAAGCCTAAAACCTATCAGCTTAATCCTGAGCAAACCCTGTTTTTAGGTGGACTCGGACGCTTTGACTTTATTGCAGGAGAAAAGCAAGGTTTTACAGCCTTCTTTGACAATGAACTCAAATTGCATCGTACTAAGCTAGAAGGAGCTAGTGCTTTCTACGACAAGCACCTTGGAAGCCTTCTCACTCCTCCAAATAGCAAGGAAAAAGAAGATTTTCCAAAACTAGTCCAACATGTATTTAACATTAAGGAAAAGACAGACCTAGTCATCTCTGGACTCGGCTGGATCCGTGTAACAGGCACAGCCAAAGTCGCCGTCTGGGCACCAGAAGGCGTCGCCGTCGTCACACGAAAAGCAATTATTTAAACTAAAATCACTGAGCGAACAAAGTGAGCTCATAAAAAGATAGTTATTGCCGTGGTATCTTGCCAATCTGTAGATTGGCAAGGGGCACAATTGAGACCAAGGCTCAATTGTGAGGTCAGGAAATCCATTTTCCAAAGATGAGATCTTTGAAAAATTAGTTCCGACCGTCCCTCACCACCTAAAATAACTATCAAAAAAACAAGGAAGAAAATTATGTCATTAACATCAAAGCAACGTGCCTTCCTCAACAGCCAGGCACATACCCTCAAACCCATCATCCAAATTGGAAAAAATGGACTCAACGACCAAATCAAAACCAGCGTCCGTCAAGCTCTTGACGCTCGTGAATTGATTAAAGTAACGCTCTTACAAAACACAGATGAAAATATCCACGAAGTAGCTGAAATCTTGGAAGAAGAAATCGGTGTGGATACAGTCCAAAAAATCGGACGCATCTTGATTTTGTTTAAACAATCCAGCAAGAAAGAAAATCGCAAGATTTCTAAAAAAGTCAAAGAAATCTAAAAACTACTCCAAACAACTGTTTTTACAGAGAAATAAAGGAGACTAGCCTATGGCAATCGAACTATTGACTCCCTTTACCAAGGTAGAGTTGGAGCCAGAAATCAAGGAGAAAAAACGCAAACAAGTCGGGATTTTAGGGGGGAATTTTAACCCTGTTCACAATGCCCATCTCATCGTTGCGGACCAAGTACGCCAGCAGTTAGGACTGGATCAAGTTTTGCTCATGCCTGAGTACCAACCTCCTCACGTAGATAAAAAGGAAACCATCCCTGAACACCATCGTCTCAAGATGCTTGAATTGGCGATTGAGGGGATTGAAGGTCTGGACATTGAAACAATCGAGCTAGAGCGCAAGGGCATTTCTTATACCTACGACACCATGAAGCTTCTAACTGAGAAGAATCCAGATACAGATTATTACTTTATCATCGGTGCCGACATGGTAGACTATCTGCCCAAGTGGTACCGAATTGATGAGTTGGTCGATATGGTTCAGTTTGTAGGGGTTCAGCGCCCACGCTACAAGGCAGGGACTTCCTATCCCGTTATCTGGGTGGATGTGCCTCTCATGGATATCTCGTCCAGCATGGTGCGTGCCTTCCTTGCCCAAGGTCGGAAACCCAACTTTCTCCTGCCTCAGCCTGTGCTAGACTACATCGAGAAGGAGGGGCTCTACTGATGGCCTATCAAGACTATATCAACTGCTCTCGTGAGGCTTTGTTGGAAAAAATGGCAGAGCTTCTGCCTGAAAAACGCTTAACCCATTGCTTGGGTGTGGAGAGTGCAGCCATAGAATTGGCTCAGCGATTTGGAGTCGATGCCGAGAAAGCAGGTCTTGCAGGCCTTCTTCATGACTATGCTAAAAAGCTGTCAGATCAGGAATTTCTGGATTTGATTGACCGTTACCAGCTAGATTCTGATCTCAAAAACTGGGGCAATAATGTCTGGCATGGCATGATTGGCATCTACAAGATTCAGGAAGATTTGAATTTGCATGATTCTGAAATCCTGCGAGCTATCGAAATCCATACAGTCGGGGCGGCTCAGATGACAGACCTAGACAAGGTTATCTATGTCGCAGACTATATAGAGCACAATCGTGCCTTTCCTGGAGTAGATGTGGCGCGTGAGATTGCAAGTTTATCGCTTAATAAGGCGGTGGCCTACGAAACAGCTCGAACTGTGGAGCATCTAGCTCATCAGGGATTCCCCATCTATCCCCAAACCCTTGAAACCTATAACGCCTTTGTGCACTATTTGAAAGAGGACTAAATGAAGACGGCTTTTATAATCATTGATGTTCAGAATATTTTAGTGGAAACCGGTTTTCAGACAAATAGTCTATTGGAAAAAATTTCTTATTTACAAAACCAGGCTAGAAGCAAGAATATCGAAATTATCTATGTTCAACATATTGAGGATTCTGAAGCTCAAACATCAGAAGATTGGCAGATATCTGGACTTTTAAATCGAAAACCTAATGAAAAGGTCTTTCAGAAGAAGTATAACAGTATTTTCAAAGAAACTGGTTTAAAAGAATACTTGGATAAACAGGGGATTGAAAAATTAGTTTTATGTGGTATGCAGACAGAATATTGTGTGGATACCTCTGTCAAGGTTGCCTTTGAATATGGCTATCAGCTTATTATTCCAGAAGGAACTTGCACAACGTTTGATGGGGATGATATTCCAGCAGAAACGATTAATGAATTTTATGAGGACATTTGGGAGGAGCGCTTTGCAGATGTCCTAGATTACAAACATATTTTCTAAAAAAGAGGATTAAATGAACGAAAAAGAATTACTAGAACTAGTCGTGAAAGCGGCTGATGAGAAACGTGCGGAGGATATCCTCGCACTTGATGTACAAGATTTAACCAGTGTGACTGACTACTTTGTTATTACTAGCTCGATGAATAGCCGTCAGTTGGACGCTATCGCTGACAATATCCGTGAAAAAGTAGCTGAAGCAGGCTTTAAAGGAAGTCATGTAGAAGGCGATGCAGCTGGAGGCTGGGTCTTGCTGGACCTCGGTGCTGTTGTTGTGCATATCTTCTCAGAAGAAATGCGTGCCCACTATAATCTAGAAAAACTATGGCATGAGGCGGACTCAGTAGATATTTCAGAAGCTCTTGCTTAGAAGACGAACTCAGTTGCAGTCAACTGGGTTTTATTTGCTTTTTTAGAAGAAATTGATAGAAAGGTATAGGGCGAGTGGTGTTTTGCCATGGAGGCTCTTGGTATCATGATTATGGCAACTTATGAAACTTTTGCGGCTGTTTACGATGCTGTGATGGATGATAGTTTATACGACAAATGGACGGATTTTTCTCTGCGTCATTTGCCTAAGACCAAGGAGAGAAAGAAACTCTTGGAATTGGCTTGTGGGACAGGAATTCAATCTGTGCGCTTTTCTCAGGCAGGTTTTGATGTGACAGGACTTGATTTGAGTGCGGATATGTTGAAGATTGCTGAGAAGAGAGCTGCTTCCGCAAAGCAAAAGATTGATTTTATTGAAGGCAATATGCTAGATTTGTCCAAGGCAGGTCAATATGATTTTGTCACGTGTTACTCGGACTCAATCTGCTACATGCAGGATGAGGTGGAAGTAGGGGATGTTTTTAAGGAAGTGTATAATGCCCTTAATGAAGATGGAGTTTTCATCTTTGATGTGCATTCGACCTACCAGACAGATGAAATTTTTCCAGGCTATTCCTACCATGAAAATGCGGAAGATTTCGCCATGCTATGGGATACCTATGAGGATGCAGCGCCTCACTCTATCGTTCATGAGTTGACTTTCTTTATCAAGGAAGCCGATGGTTCCTTTAGTCGCCACGATGAAGTGCATGAGGAGCGTACATACGAAGTCTTGACCTATGATATCTTGCTGGAGCAGGCTGGGTTTAAGTCTTTCAAACTCTATGCAGACTTTGAGGACAAGGAGCCGAGAGAGACAAGTACCCGTTGGTTTTTTGTGGCGCAGAAGTAGGAGATCACTATGACCATCACAGGTATTATTGCGGAGTTCAATCCTTTTCATAATGGGCATAAATACCTGCTGGAACAGGCAGAGGGACTGAAAATCGTAGCCATGTCTGGAAATTTCATGCAACGTGGAGAGCCTGCTATTGTGGATAAGTGGGCACGGGCCCAGATGGCGCTGGAAAATGGAGCGGATCTGGTAGTGGAATTACCCTTTTTAGTCAGTGTTCAGGCAGCAGATTTCTTCGGTCAAGGAGCTGTGGATATCTTGGCTCGGTTGGGCATTGATACTCTAGCATTTGGGACGGAGGAAGTTCTGGATTATCAAAAAATCGCTGACTTATACACAGAGCAAGGTGCTGAGATGGAGAAGTTTGTGGAAAATCTGCCTGATTCCCTTTCCTATCCCCAGAAAACCCAAGCTATGTGGAAGGAATTTGCTGGTCTTGATTTTTCAGGCAATACGCCCAATCATGTCCTTGCTCTTGCTTATGCCAAGGCGGTTGCGGGACGAAACATCAAACTTTATCCGATTCAGCGTCAGGGTGCGGGTTACCATTCTGTGGACAAGGATGTGGATTTTGCCTCAGCGACGGCCCTCCGTCAGCATCAATCAGACAAAAATTTCTTAGAACGCTTTATGCCTTCTATTGCCCTATTTGAGCAGGCCAGTAAGGTGAGCTGGGAAGACTATTTTCCCTTGCTCCGCTATCAAATCTTGTCCAATCCAGACCTAACCACTATCTATCAGGTCAATCAAGAAATGGCAGTACGCATCAAGGATGCCATCAAGACAGCCCAGTCTGTGGAAGACTTGGTTGAGGCGGTTG